>NZ_SDIG01000078.1:0-28693 GCF_004122755.1 Streptomyces sp. TM32 | reverse complement strand
GCCGGCGGGGCTTTGGACCGCGGCCGGGACGGTCACCACGAAGCCGTCGCGGTCCCGTTCCAGGACATGGACCTCGGCGATCCGGCGGCGGCCGTTCCGGTCGCGTACGAGATGCAGGACGACCGAGACCGCGGCGGCCAGCTGGCTGTGCAGTGCGGCGCGGTCCAGGCCCGCGGTCGAGCCGAGGGCCTCCAGGCGCGCGGGGACGTCCGCTGCGGCATTGGCATGGACCGTGCCGCAACCACCCTCATGGCCCGTATTGAGGGCTGCCAGCAGGTCTGTGACCTCCGGGCCGCGCACCTCGCCGACCACCAGCCGGTCCGGACGCATCCGCAGCGCCTGCCGTACGAGGTCCCGCAGCGTCACCCGGCCGACGCCCTCCTGGTTGGCCGGCCGGGTCTCCAGCCGCACCACATGAGGGTGGTCCGGACGCAGCTCCGCCGAGTCCTCGGCCAGGACGATCCGCTCGTCCGGGCCGACCAGGCCGAGGAGCGTGCTGAGCAACGTGGTCTTTCCGGCGCCCGTACCGCCGCTGATCAGGAAGGACAGCCTGGCCGTCAGGAGTGCGCGGAGCAGTTGATCGCCGCCCGGCGGGACCGTGCCGGCCGCCACCAGCTCCGCGAGGCCGAAGGCCCGCGGCCGTAGTACCCGCAGCGACAGACAGGTCCCGGCGACCGCCACCGGGGGCAGCACGGCGTGCAGCCGGGTGCCGTCCGGCAGCCGGGCATCCACCCATGGCCGGGCATCGTCCAGTCGCCGGCCTGCCACCGCCGCCAGCCGCTGGGCGAGTCGGCGTACCTCCGCCGCGTCCCGGAAGCGGACGTCCGTACGCTCCAGCCCGCCGCCGCGGTCCACCCACACCTCGTCCGGCGCGGTGACCAGGACGTCCGTGACCTCGGGCGCGGCCAGAAGCGGCTCCAGCGGGCCGCTGCCCACCATTTCGGAGCGCAGCACGGCCACCACACCCAGCACCTCGGCATCCCCCAGGAGCCGTCCCTGCTCGCGCAGCGCCAGCGCCACCCGTGCCGGCGTCGGATCCGCTCCGTCCTCGGCGAGCCGACGGCGCACCGCCTCCAGGAGGTCCTGGCCCTGGCTCATGTCCGGCCTCCGCCCCGGCAGGGCGCCTGCTCCGGCCCGTGGTCCGGTTCCGGCACCGGACCTGGCGCCGCACCGGATCCCGGCTCGCCGCCATCGGCTCCGCTCTCCACCACCCGCTCCCAGAAGCCCGCGCAGAACCGCGCCAGCGGACCGCGCAGTTGTGCCCCCGGCGGTACCCCGCGGGCAAGGTCGACCAACAGCCCTGCCTCCCACGGCACTTCACCTGCCAGGGGAAGCCCCATCAGACGGGCGATCTCGTCCGGCGGCAGGCCGTGCCCATGGCGCCCAGGAGCCTCGCAGGCCACCACCCGCAGATCTCCGAGCACCTGCTGCACCCCGAAGGCCACCCGCTGGGCGGCCGCGACCGCGCGCAGCTCCGTAGGGACCACCAGCAGCCCCATGTCCACCTGGGCCAGGGCCTCCGCGGCCGCCTCGTCGACCCTGCGCGGCAGGTCCACCACCACGACGCCGCCGCGCCGGCGCGCCGCCGCCATGACCGCGCGCATGGCCGACGGCGGGATGACGACATCGGAGTCCCGGTCCCAGCTGAGGACCCGCAGCGAGTGCAGCCGCGGCAGCGACTCCGCCAGGGCACCGCAGGCCACCCGGCCGCGCGATTCGGCGAAGGCCGGCCAGCGCAGGCCCTTTTCCTTCTCCCCGCCCAGCAGGACGTCCAGCCCGCCGCCCAGCGGATCCCCGTCGACGAGCAGGGTGCGCCGGCCCGTCCGGGCGGCGGTAAGGGCCAACGCACCGGCCAGGGTGCTCGCTCCGGCGCCGCCGCGGCCGCCGATGACACCGACGGTCAGGGCCGGCGGCCCGACTCCTTCGATGGCGTCGGCGATCCGGTCCACCAGCCAGCGCTCCCCTTCGGGCAGCGCGAGCACGCGCTCCGCCCCGAGGGCGACGGCCTGACGCCACAGATCCGGGTCGTCCGCATCGCGGCCCGTCAGAAGAACGCCCGTCCGTCGTCCGGCGCCGCGTAACCGGCGTGCGCAGTCCGCCCCGACGATCACCAGGGGCGGTGCCTCCCACTCCCCTTTGCGAGCCGGCAGTCCGTGCGCCACTTCGGGCAGTGCACCGGCCGCCGCGCACAGCCGCACAAGATCGTCGAGGAGTTTTTCGTCCTCGGTGATGATCAGCGGCCCACCGCGCTCTCCGCCGCTTCCCACCGGTTGTTCCGATGACACGAATCCGGCCACGTTCTGTCCCCCTATCGCTACGCAACTCGCACATCCGCGAACTCGCGGACTTTCACGGTGCAGCGATCGGAAAAATCTTGTGGATCTTGAAGCAAATCTGTGGACAGCGCCGCGACTGTGAATATCCCTGTCACCTATTACGGCGAGGAAGGGCTGCTTCCGGTACTCGAGAGAGCGTTCCGCAGAGCATCTCGACGACTACGGTGCGTAATGGATCGTGAACGCCGTGCCCCGGGGCGCCGCATGGGCAGGGTGAGAAGTGGATCCTCATCCGATGACGGAAAATGCGTCCGGACATGCGACGACCCCCGCCGGGGGGGAGAGCGGGGGTCGTCCCCACGGCCGACTCGGGGGGGGAGGAGCCGGACCGGGTTAGCACGGTCGCGAACGATCCGTGACTTCCATGGTGTACCCGACAGCCTTCTCAGGCAAACCCACGCGCCACACCTTACGCCGAATGGTGGGCGCCTATGCTCGCCCCGTGGAAAACCACTCCGTGCCTCACTCGAGTCCCCGTACTGCCGCGTTCTTCGACTTGGACAAGACCGTCATTGCAAAGTCGAGCACGCTGACCTTCAGCAAGTCGTTCTACCAAGGCGGCCTGATCAATCGGCGGGCCGTACTGCGCACTGCGTACGCCCAGTTCGTGTTCCTGGCGGGCGGCGCCGACCACGATCAGATGGAGCGAATGCGGGAGTATCTCTCCTCACTGTGCCGCGGCTGGGACGTGGCACAGGTACGGGAGATCGTCGCCGAGACGCTGCACGATCTGATCGACCCCATCATTTACGACGAGGCAGCCTCGCTCATCGAGGAGCATCACGCCGCGGGGCGGGACGTCGTGATCGTCTCCACGTCGGGCGCCGAGGTCGTCGAACCGATCGGTGAACTCCTGGGCGCGGACCGGGTGGTGGCCACCCGCATGGTCGTCGGCGACGACGGCCGCTTCACCGGCGAGGTGGAGTATTACGCCTACGGCCCGACCAAGGCGGAAGCCGTCCGGGAGCTCGCCGAATCCGAGGGCTACGACCTGGAGCGCTGTTATGCATACAGCGATTCGGCGACCGACGTCCCCATGCTTTCGGCGGTCGGTCACCCCTGTGCGGTCAATCCGGACCGCGCGCTGCGGCGTGAGGCGGCCGCGCGCGGTTGGCCGGTTCTCTCGTTCAATCGCCCGGTCCCGCTCAAGCAGCGGCTGCCGACGCTGTCGATGCCCTCCCGGCCGGCCCTCGCCGTCATGGCCGCCGCGGGCGCGGCGCTCGCCACCGCCACGCTTGTCTGGTACACGAGCCGCAGGAAAACCACAACGCGCCGCATCGGCCCAATTGGCCGCGGCCCCATGCCCCACAACGACCGCGTTTGACGTCAAACGTAAAGATCTGCGAAGCAGGGTTCCGCTTGACTCACCCTAGGAGTACAAAGGACTTAACGGCCCGCGAGACCAAGGACATCCGAGAGGAACGCCTTTAACGAAGTGGCCCACGGACCGATGCATGAATGCCGGGCACCCACGCGACGCCGACCCGTCGATTACGGGCCAGCCACACCAGGTAACCGGACGAAGATTCCGACCTGATGGGCACATTTTCGAGCACGCATGGTAACCCGGCGGACATGCCAGCGGCGGTACCACCCATTGGTACCGCCGCACCCCTGTTCAGGGACGAATGAAGCAATGATTCCGGAATTCCCGGGCGCTTCCCCGGGCTTTCCGCCGCACCTTATGCCGCGCCGCGCTGCAGCGCCTCACAGACAGCAGTGCTCTCCCGCACGCCCAGTTCCACCGCACGTCCGCAGTGCGCGATCCACGCCGCGACGCCCTCCGGGGTGCCCGAGACATAGCCCTCCAGGGCCGCGGCATACGCCGCACGGCCCAGTTCGGCGTGCCCGACCTCGGCGGGGCAGATCGACTTCGGGTCCAGCCCGCTCCCGACCAGCACGATCCGCTCGGCGGCCCGCGCGACCAGCCCATTGCAGGAGGCGAACGGTCGCAGCGCGAGCAACTCGCCGTGTACCACTGCCGCGGTCACCAGGGCCGGCGCCTCGGTGCCCGCGAGGAGCATCCGCGACAGCCCGTCGAGCCGCCCGGCGACCTCGTCGGCACCCGGCAGCGCCAGCTCGATGAGCGGCTCGTCGACCGGCTCGCCGGCCAGCCGGGGCCGCCCCACCGTCTCGTCCGCCGACTCGCCACCGGCCGCCACCAGATGCAGCCGCGCCAGCACCCGCAGGGGGGACTGCCGCCACACGCTGAGCAGCTGCCCGGACTCGGCCGTCAGCCGCAGGGCCGCGCCGACCGTCCGCGGCTCGCCCTCGACGCCGAAGTCGGTGCGCCGCCGGACCTCTTCGAGCGCCCAGTCGGCCCCCGAAAGGGCCGCGGAACCACGCGCTCCGCGCAGCGCCGCCTCGGAGGTGACCTCGTTGCTGCGGCGTCGCATGATCCGGTGCCCGTAGACCCGGTCCACGCCCTTGCGCACGGAGTCCACGGAGTCGGCGACTCCCGGGAGCGAGGCCAGGGTCACGAGCGGATCGTCGCTCGCTTCGGGGGGTGCGGGGGAAGTCCCCCGGGAGATTCCAGCCATGACTACGACCCTACGCACCACCTGGCCGTACCCCTCGAAGGAGTGGTCTTCCTCACGCGGCTCTCTCACTCACAGCCAGCCCAAGATTACCCTTGGTGAACATGAAGATCGCTTTCGTAGGCAAGGGCGGCAGCGGCAAGACCACCCTGTCCTCCCTGTTCATCCGGCATCTCGCCGCGGCCCGGATCCCCGTGATCGCGGTGGATGCCGACATCAACCAGCATCTGGGCGCCGCCCTCGGACTCGACGAGACGGAGGCCGCCGCGCTGCCCGCGATGGGCGCCCATCTCCCGCTGATCAAGGACCACTTGCGCGGCAGCAACCCCCGCATCCCGTCCTCCGAATCCATGATCAAGACCACCCCGCCCGGAGAGGGCTCACGACTGCTGCGGGTGAACGAGGACAATCCCGTCTACGACGCCTGCGCCAGGCCGGTGGAGCTCGACGGCACCACCGTGCGACTGATGGCGACCGGCCCGTTCACCGAGTCCGATCTGGGCGTGGCCTGCTACCACTCCAAGGTCGGCGCGGTGGAGCTGTGCCTGAACCACTTGGTGGACGGCCGCGAGGAGTATGTCGTCGTCGACATGACGGCCGGTTCCGACTCCTTCGCCTCCGGGATGTTCACCCGCTTCGACATGACCTTCCTGGTCGCCGAGCCGACCCGTAAGGGCGTCGCCGTCTACCGCCAGTACAGCGAGTACGCCCGGGACTTCGGCGTCCCCCTGAAGGTCGTCGGCAACAAGGTGCAGGGCCCCGAGGACCTGGCGTTCCTGCGCGACGAGGTGGGCGACGACCTGCTGGTGACCGTCGGTCACTCCGACTGGGTGCGCGCCATGGAGAAGGGACGCCCGGCCCGCTTCGCCCACCTGGAGGAAGCCAACCGCAGCGCCCTGCGGACGCTCCACGACACGGCCGACGCCGCCTACGGACATCGCGACTGGGAGCGCTACACGCGCCAGATGGTGCACTTCCACCTGAAGAACGCGGAGAGCTGGGGCAATGCGAAGACCGGGGTCGATCTGGCGGCCCAGGTCGACCCCTCCTTCGTGCTCTTCGAGGGGACGGCTGCCCCACAGCCCGCCTGACCTGCAAGGCGGCGCGGGCGGGTGCGGGGGGCTCGGCCGGTTTGCCGGTCGGTACGGACGGGACCGGTCCGTCCGGGTGGGGACCATGGGCACCGCCCGTCCCCTTCTCCCGCCCGGGAGCGGCCCGTTCCGTATCGCCGCGGAGCAGCCGGCCGCCGTTGCCGGCGCCACCGCCGCCGCCCTGGATGCCTCCGTCTGTGACGCCGTCACGCTTGCCGCGGCTGCCATCGGCCACCCGTTCCCGGCACCCGTGCACACCTTCCGGGTGATCAATCGGAACATTGGGCGCAAGCTTCCATACGCCAAGAAGGGTTTTCCAAAACGGGCAAGTCGGCAGTCGCCGCCTTCACTCGATGGAGGGAAGGATTGCGGCAATTGCCCGCAAAGCCTTCTCCTGACCTTTACCTGTCATTACGGTTCATTTACCGATGCTTGAGAGTCACCGCACCGTCGCCCACAGCGACGGTCGCCGGCCGGCTCGCGTCCCGCCGTAGTACGCCGCCGCCCCACGATCGCGCCCCGCGCGACCGCGTCGCCCCGGAGGAGACGGGAATGTCGCAGACCGAGAAGTCGCCGCCGCAGCCGCCGCGCACCCCACACCACCCCGAGATTCCTCCCGAGCCCCGTACGGCGGCCGAGCCGGGCGCCCGTACGAAGCGGGCCGGCCGAGCCGCCTGGCGGCGGGATCTCTCCGCCTCGGTCGTGGTCTTCCTGCTCGCCGTCCCGCTGTCCCTGGGCGTCGCCCTGGCCACCGGCGCCCCGCTCCAGGCCGGCCTGGTCGCCGCCGCCGTCGGCGGCATCGTCGCCGGTCTGCTCGGCGGCGCCCCGCTCCAGGTGACCGGCGCGGCGACCGGCCTCCTGGCGGTCACCGCCGACCTGGTCCAGCGCTACGGCTGGCGCGCCACCTGCGCCGTCACCGTCCTGGCCGGCCTCGTCCAACTCGCCCTGGGGGCGCTGCGTGTGGCCCGGGCGATCTCGGCCGTCAGCCCGGCGATCGTGCACGGCCTGCTGGCCGGTATCGGGGTCACCATCGCCGTCGGACAGCTTCATGTGGTGCTCGGCGGCAGCCCCGACGGCTCGGCGCTCGACAACGCCGCTGCGCTGCCCGGCCAGTTGGCGCATCCGCACGCCGTCGCGCTGCTGATCGGCGCCGTCACCGTGGCCGTACTCATCGGCTGGGGACGCCTGCCGGGGCGCCGGGCGGTGGGCCCGGATGCTGCCGGCGCCGCTGGCCGCCGTGCTCGCGGCGACGGCGGTGAGCGCGGGGACGTCGTTGCCGCGCGTCGAGCTGCCGTCCTGGCGGGTGCCCGAGCTGCCCGCCCTGCCGGATGCCTCCGTGCCGGCACTCGCCGCCGCGGTACTGACCGTCGCCCTGGTCGCGGGCATGGAATCGATGCTGTCGGCGGTGGCCGTCGAACGACTGGCGGCCGAGCGGCCCGGCGCACCGGCGGGGCGCGCACGGCTCAACCGCGAGCTGGCCGGCCAGGGCGTGGCCAATGTCGTCTCCGGCCTCCTGGGCGGGCTGCCGGTCTCCGGGGGCGCGATGCGCGGCTCGGCCAATGTGCGGGCCGGCGCGGTCACCCGCCGCGCCACCGTGCTGCACGGCGTGTGGGTGCTGCTGTGCGCGGGCCTGCTGGCCGCGACGCTGGAGACGATCCCGCTGGCCGTGCTCGCCGCGCTGGTGATGGTGGTCGGCGTGCAGATGGTGAGTTTCGCGCACATCCGGCATGTGCAGCGGCACCGTGAATTCCCGGTGTACGCCGCCACGTTGGGCGGGGTCGTGCTCTTGGGCGTACTTCAGGGTGTAGTGACGGGCATCGCCGTCGGGATCTTCCTGGCGCTGCGCCGATTGACCCGCACCCGGGTCGCGGTGACGGAGGAGCCCGACGGCTACCGGGTACGTGTCAGCGGGCAGTTGACGTTTCTGGCGGTGCCGCGGCTGACCCGGGCGCTGGCCCAGGTGCCGGCGCGCGCCGATGCCGTCGTCGAGCTGTGCGGCTCGTTCATGGACCATGCCGCCTACGAGGCACTGCAGTCCTGGGCCACCGCCCATCGGGCGCACGGCGGCCGGGTGACCCTCGGAGGCCCCTCGGGCCGGCCGCCCGCCAAGCCGGCCGGCGCGCACTCCTGCCGACCGTGGACGCCCTGGCGCGGCCATGACTGCACCCGGCCCGCCACGGACGGGGCCGCGGCTCCGGAGAACAGCGGCAGTCAACTCCTGGGCGGGGTCAGCGCCTTCCAGCGTCATACGGCTCCGCTCGTCCGCGAGGAGTTGGCCCGGCTGGCGCGCGAGGGCCAGCGGCCCACCCAGCTGTTTCTGACCTGCGCCGATTCCCGGCTGGTCACAAGCATGATCACGTCCAGCGGTCCGGGCGATCTGTTCACCGTGCGCAATGTCGGCAATCTGATGCCGCCGCCCGGCTCGGAGGCCTCCTGCGACTCCGTCGGGGCGGCGGTCGAGTACGCGGTGGAGGTGCTGCGGGTCGGCTCGATCACGGTGTGCGGGCATTCGGGGTGCGGTGCCATGGGGGCGCTGCTGGGTGCCGCCGCCCCGGAGGAGGCCGAGCCGACGCCGCTCGCCCGCTGGCTGCGGCACGGCCGGCCGAGCCTGGCGCGCATGCAGCGCATCGGGCGACTGGGGCGGGGCGAAGTCGCCCTGAGTGAGCGGCCGGTGGATGATGATCAGGAGCGGCTGGCGCTCGTCAACGTCATGCAGCAGCTTGACCACCTGAGGGCGCATGCCTGTGTGGCCCGCCGGGTGGCCGAGGGCTCACTCACCCTCCACGGTATGTACTTTCACGTCGGCGAGGCCCAGACCTACGTGCTCGACGAGGCCACCGGGCGGTTCGGCGCGGTGCGCGGCGAGCCTGTGCCGCTGATGGTCTGACCTGCGCAACACCCCCTCGATCTCCCAGGAACGGACCCTGCGCACAGAGGTCTACACCAATTTTTTTCCACAGCCCTTGTCAGGCCAGGCACGGGCTGATGAGCTATGACCTGGGGACACATCGGACGCCCTGGGAATGGGAGAAGTCGTGAGCAACGAAAGCCTCGCCAATCTGCTCAAGGAGGAGCGGCGGTTCGCACCGCCCGCCGATCTGGCCGCGCACGCCAACGTCACGGCCGCCGCGTACGAGCAGGCCGCGGCAGACCGGCTGGGCTTCTGGGCCGAGCAGGCCAAGAGACTGTCCTGGGACACCGCGCCCACCCAGACTCTCGACTGGTCCAACGCCCCCTTCGCCAAGTGGTTCGCCGACGGCAAGCTCAACGTCGCCTACAACTGCGTGGACCGCCATGTGGAGAACGGCCTGGGCGACCGGGTCGCCCTGCACTTCGAAGGCGAGCCGGGCGACACCCGCTCGATCACCTACGCCGAGCTCCAGCGCGAGGTCTCCAAGGCCGCCCATGCGCTGACCGAGCTGGGGGTGCGCAGCGGCGACCGGGTCGCCATCTACCTGCCGATGATCCCCGAGGCGGTCATCGCCATGCTGGCCTGCGCCCGCCTGGGCGCCCCGCACTCCGTCGTCTTCGGCGGCTTCTCCGCGGACGCGCTGGCCACCCGTATCAACGACGCCGACGCCCGCGTGGTGATCACCGCCGACGGCGGCTTCCGCCGCGGCAAGCCGTCCGCCCTCAAGCCCGCCGTCGACGAAGCGCTGACCAGGCCCGGCACGGAGAACGTCCGCAGCGTCCTGGTCGTCCGCCGCACGGGCCAGGAGGACGTCGCCTGGCACGAGGGCCGGGACGTGTGGTGGCACGACATCGTCGAGCGGCAGAGCGACCAGCACACGCCGGAGGCCTTCGACGCCGAGCACCCGCTGTTCATCCTGTACACCTCCGGCACGACGGGTAAGCCCAAGGGCATCCTGCACACCACCGGGGGCTACCTCACCCAGGTCTCGTACACCCACCACGCGGTGTTCGACCTCAAGCCGGAGACCGACGTCTTCTGGTGCACCGCCGACGTCGGCTGGGTGACCGGCCACTCGTACATCACCTACGGCCCGCTCTCCAACGGCGCCACCGAGGTGCTCTACGAGGGCACGCCCGACACCCCGCACCAGGGCCGCTGGTGGGAGATCGTGCAGAAGTACGGCGTGACGATCCTCTACACCGCGCCGACCGCGATCCGCGCCTGCATGAAGTGGGGCGACGACATCCCGGCGAAGTTCGATCTGTCGTCGCTGCGCGTCCTCGGGTCGGTGGGCGAGCCGATCAACCCCGAGGCGTGGATGTGGTACCGCAAGCACATCGGGGCCGACGCGACGCCGATCGTCGACACCTGGTGGCAGACCGAGACGGGCGGGATGATGCTCAGCCCGCTGCCGGGCGTCACGGCGACCAAGCCCGGCTCGGCCCAGCTGCCGCTGCCCGGTATCGCCGCGACCGTCGTGGACGACGACGCCCGCGAGGTCCCCGACGGAGCCGGCGGCTACCTCGTGCTGACCGAGCCCTGGCCGGCCATGCTCCGCACGATCTGGGGGGACGACCAGCGCTATCTCGACACGTACTGGTCCCGCTTCGAGGGCAAGTACTTCGCCGGTGACGGCGCCAAGAAGGACACGGACGGCGACATCTGGCTGCTCGGCCGGGTGGATGACGTGATGCTGGTGTCCGGCCACAACATCTCCACCACCGAGGTGGAGTCGGCGCTGGTGTCGCATCCGAAGGTGGCCGAGGCCGCGGTCGTCGGCGCCACCGACCCGCAGACCACCCAGGCCATCTGCGCCTTCGTCATCCTGCGCGGCGGTGCGGCGGAGGACGAGGGCCTGGTCGAGGAGCTGCGCGCGCATGTCGCCCAGCAGCTCGGCCCGATCGCCAAGCCCAAGCGGATCCTGCCGGTCGCGGAGCTGCCCAAGACCCGCTCCGGCAAGATCATGCGGCGGCTGCTGCGCGATGTCGCGGAGAACCGTGACCTCGGTGACGTCACCACGCTGACCGATTCCTCCGTCATGGACCTGATCCAGGCGAAGCTGCCGAGCGCGGCAAGCGAGGACTGAGCGGAACGGACGTCGGGGGCGTCCGGCCGGTGCGGCCGGACGCCCCCGACGTCGTACCCGGACCCGGCGCACTGCCGCGCCGCACGCCCTCCGACGTCCGGCCCAGCCGGGGGAGACGGCCGGTCGCAGCCAGTCCGCCGGGCGGCCGAGCGACCGATTTGCCCGTAAAGTAAGGCCACCGGACCGCGCCCCGCACCCGGCCGGTAAGGTAGGAACCGCGTCAAGGAAACGCCAAGAAGCTCAGGGTGCGCCGGGAAGTCTGGTCGGCAACTGCAACAGCCGTACACAGCTGCCGAAGGCCGGAGGTCACCCCGTGAGTGCGCCCAGCAACCGCCGCTCCATATTCCTGGGACGCATGTCCCTGCCCGAGCGGAACTACCTCGCGGACGCCCTGCGCACCGAAACCGTCGGCGGCATCCTCCTCCTCGCCGCCGCCGTAGCGGCCCTGATCTGGGCAAACACCCTCGGCGGAAGCTACGAGGCAGTACGCGGCTTCCACCTCGGCCCGTCCGCACTCGGCCTGGATCTGTCCGTCCAGCACTGGGCCGCCAACGGGCTGCTCGCGGTCTTCTTCTTCGTGGCCGGCATCGAGCTCAAGCGCGAACTGGTCGCCGGCGAGCTGCGCGACCCACGGACCGCGGCACTCCCCGTGATCGCCGCGATCTGCGGGATGGCGATGCCGGCGGTCGTCTACTTCGCGGTCAACAGCCTCGGCGGCGGCTCCCTGCAGGGCTGGGCGGTCCCCACCGCCACCGATATCGCCTTCGCCCTCGCCGTCCTGGCCGTGATCGGCACCTCCCTGCCCGCCGCGCTGCGCGCCTTTCTGCTCACCCTCGCGGTCGTCGACGATCTCTTCGCGATCCTGATCATCGCGGTCTTCTTCACCTCGACGATCAACTTCCTGGCGCTCGGGCTCTCCGTCGCCGGCCTGCTGCTCTTCTACGTGCTGCTGCGCAGGGGCGTCCGGGGCTGGTACCTCTATGTCCCGCTCGCCGTGGTCATCTGGGCCCTGATGGAGAACAGCGGGGTGCACGCCACCATCGCCGGCGTCGCGATGGGCCTGATGCTGCGCTGCACCCGGCGCGAGGGCGAGACGCACTCCCCGGGCGAGCACATCGAGCACCTGGTCCGCCCGCTCTCGGCGGGCTTCGCCGTACCGCTGTTCGCGCTCTTCTCCGCGGGCGTGTCCCTGTCCGGCGGCGCGATCCATGAGGTCTTCACCCGGCCGGAGACGCTCGGGGTCGTGCTCGGCCTGGTGGTGGGCAAAACGCTCGGCATCTTCGGCGGCACCTGGTGCGCCGCCCGCTTCACCAAGGCCCAGCTCAACCCCGACCTCAAGTGGCCGGACGTCTTCGCCGTCGCCTCCCTGGCCGGTATCGGCTTCACCGTCTCCCTGCTCATCGGCGAGCTCGCCTTCGCCGAAAACCCGGTCCTGACCGACGAGATCAAGGCATCGGTACTGATCGGCTCGCTGCTGGCGGCCGTCTGCGCCGGCATTCTCCTCAAGGTCCGCAACGCCAAGTACAAGGCGCTGTGCGAGGACGAGGAGCGGGACGAGGACCAGGACGGCATCCCGGACATCTACGAACGCGACCAGCCCGCATTCCATCTCCGGATGGCAGCCATCCACGAAGCCAAGGCCGCGGAACACCGGCGGCTGGCCGAACTGGCCTCCGGCACGCACGCCGAAGACGATGATCCGGCATGATCTGAGAGGCTTTGCTTCCGGGTGACGAGAAGAGGGAGACGGCGATGAGCGCAGCCGACAACGGCACGGAACGCAGCCTCGGACAGCTGGTGGCCACGGCCACGGCCGAGATGTCCGCGCTGCTGCACGACGAGATCGCGCTGGCCAAGGCGGAGTTCCGGCAGGACGCCAAGCGGGCGGGCATCGGCGGTGCCGCGTTCTCGATGGCGGGCGCGCTGGCGCTGTTCGCGCTGCCGGTGCTGAGCTTCGCGGCGGCGTACGGCATCCACAACCTCGGCCTCGGGCTCGCCTGGTCCTTCCTGATCGTCGGCGGTGCCTTCCTGGTCCTCGCCGGGCTGCTGGCCCTCCTCGCGATGGCGAAGATGAAGAAGATCAAGAAGCCGGAGCGGTCCATCAGCTCCGCGAAGGAGACCGCGGCGGTGCTCCAGAAGGCCAAGCCGCACCCGCGCGTGGCGCCGGTGGAACACCCGATGCTGGAGTCTGTGACACGCTCATCGGTATGACAGCCCCTGACAGCACGGCCTCGGTCGTACGGCTCGACGTCCCCGGCGGGAAAGCGGTCTCCCACCGTGACGTCGCAGCCAACGGCGCCCGCTTCCACATCGCGGAGATGGGCGACGGCCCGCTGGTGCTGCTCCTGCACGGCTTTCCGCAGTTCTGGTGGACCTGGCGGCACCAGCTCCCGGCCCTTGCCGAGGCGGGCTTCCGCGCGGTGGCGATGGACCTGCGGGGCGTCGGCGGCAGCGACCGCACTCCGCGCGGCTACGACCCGGCGAACCTCGCCCTGGACATCACCGGCGTCATACGGTCCCTGGGGGAGCCGGACGCCGCACTCGTCGGGCACGACCTGGGCGGCTACCTCGCCTGGACGGCTGCGGTGATGCGGCCCAAGCTGGTGCGCCGGCTGGCCGTGTCCTCGATGCCGCATCCGCGCCGCTGGCGCTCGGCGATGCTCGCCGACGTCCGGCAGAGCGCCCGGAGTTCGCACATCTGGAATTTCCAGCGGCCCTGGCTGCCGGAACGCCGGCTGACGGCGGACGACGCGGAGCTGGTGGGCCGGATGATCCGCGACTGGTCCGGCCCGCGGCTGCCCGACGAGGACGCGCTCGCGGTCTACCGGCGGGCGATGAGCATCCCCTCGACGGCGCACTGCTCGATCGAGCCGTACCGCTGGATGGTGCGGTCGCTGGCCCGCCCCGACGGGATCCAGTTCAACCGCCGGATGAAGCGCCCGGTACGCGTGCCGACGCTGCATCTGCACGGCTCACTCGACCCGGTGATGCGCACCCGCAGCGCGGCCGGCTCCGGTCAGTACGTCGAGGCGCCGTACCGCTGGCGGCTGTTCGACGGGCTGGGGCACTTCCCGCACGAAGAGGACCCGGTGGCCTTCTCCACCGAGCTCATCAACTGGCTGAAGGATCCGGAACCGGACCGCTGACGCGCCGCGTGCGGCCGGCGGCCCGGGGCAACGCGCGCCCCGGGCCGCTCCGTTGAGGCGGCCTTCCCGGACCGTTCGTGCGCACGTCCGCGCCCCGCCGAGCGGGCCGCCCGAACCGCTGAACGGGGCACTCCCGCGCCAGTCTCGAACGCTCGTATGACGAACAGCCAATTGCCCGGCGCATAGGCCAATTGGCGGTCCCCGAGGCGGTTACCGACCTTGGGCCACGGGCAGAGTCGAAGGTATGGGCTGGACGCACGACTACCGTGACGTGGCACGCAACCGCCGCAGCAGTGCCGCTGCAGTGAGTACCCAGGACAGGGGAACACCGGACCTCGGGTCCGGGCCGTCCCCCGACCCGGCGCACCCGATGGGCATCCCGCGGATCCTGCGCCGCAGAGCGCGCTGGATGAGCGCGCGACTACGCCATCCCCGTACCTGACACACCCGGGCCGCCGCCGGGGTGGGAAGCCCTGCTCCCCACCCCGGCCTGCCGCTCCCTCGGACTCAGATCGCGCAGCCCTGGCTGTCGACCTGCTGCTCGGCCGTACGCCCCTTGACGATGTCCGAGCGGATCTCGTCGGAGGTCAGGGCGTAGCCGGTGTGCGAATCGTCCAGCGACTTCGCGAAGACGACGCCGTAGACCTCGCCCTTCGGGGTGAGCAGCGGGCCACCGGAGTTGCCCTGACGGACCGTGGCGTAGAGGGAGTAGACATCGCGGCGGACCGTGGCGCGGTGGTAGATGTCCGGGCCGTTCGCCTGGATACGGCCGCGGATACGGGCGGCGCGGACGTCATAGCCGCCGTTCTCCGGGAAGCCGGCGACGATGGCGTTGTTGCCGCTGCGCGCGTCCGGACCGGCGAACCGTAGCGCCGGGGCGTTCAGCGACGGCACGTCCAGGACCGCGATATCGCGCTGCCAGTCGTAGAGCACGACCTTGGCGTCGTACGTGCGGCCCGCGCCGCCCACCTGGACGGTCGGCTCGCGCACCCCGCCGACGACATGGGCGTTCGTCATCACGCGGTGCCGGCCGAAGACGAAGCCGCTGCCTTCGAGGACCTTGCCACAACCGGGAGCCGTACCGACGACCTTGACGATGCTGCGCCTGGCCTGTGCCGCCACCGGGCTGGTGGCGAGCCTCGGGTCGGGCGCGGGCACATTGTTGATCGGCTCGTTGGAGAACGGCGTGAAGACCTGCGGGAAGCCGTTCTGGGCGAGGACCGAGGAGAAGTCGGCAAACCACGTGCTGGCCTGCTGGGGCATGACCCGGGACACGCCCTGCAACACCCTGGAGTTGCGGACCTCCTTGCCGAGGGTCGGCAGGGACGTACCGGCCAGCGCCGAGCCGATCAGCCAGGCGACCAGCAGCATCGCCAGGACGTTGACCAGCGCGCCGCCGGTCGCGTCCAGCGCTCTGGCGGGTGACCAGGTGATGTGGCGGCGCAGTTTGTTGCCCAGATGGGTGGTGAGCGCCTGGCCCACGGATGCGCACACGATGACGATGGCGACCGCCGCGACGGCCGCGAAGGTGCCGGGTGTCGCATCACCGGTGATCTCGTTCCAGATCACGGGCAGCAGATAGACCGCGACCAGGCCGCCTCCGAGGAAGCCGATCACGGACAGGATGCCGACGACAAAACCTTGCCGATAGCCGACGATCGCGAACCACACGGCCGCGACCAGCAGCAGGATGTCCAGGACGTTCACGCTGGCCACCGTCTCACGAGCGCCAGTCGAGTGGGACCGCCTTGTCACGGTCCCACGGAATCTCCCAGCCCGCGTAATGCAAGATCCGGTCGATCACTCCGGCCGTAAAGCCCCAGACCAGAGCATTTTCGACAAGGAAGGCGGGCCCGGTGTGGCCGCTGGGATGGCGCGACGTCACCCGATGGGCGGGGTCCGTGAGATCCGCCACGGGAACCGTGAACACCCTGGCGGTCTCCGCCTGGTCGACCGCGCCGACCGGACTCGGCCGGCGCCACCACCCCAACACGGGTGTCACCACGAAGCCGCTGACGGGGATGTAGAGCCGCGGCAGCACCCCGAAGACCTGGACGCCGGCCGGATCGAGGCCGGTCTCCTCCTGGGCCTCGCGCAGCGCCGCCCGCACCGGGCCGGGCCCGTCGGCGTCGCCGTCCTCCGGGTCGAGGGCACCGCCGGGGAAGGAGGGCTGGCCGGCATGGGAGCGCAGGGTGCCGGCGCGCTCCATCAGGAGCAGCTCGGGGCCGCGGGGGCCATGGCCGAAGAGGATCAGGACCGCGGACTGCCGGCCGCCGCTCTCCGGCGGCAGAAAGCGGCTGAGCTGGCGCGGCTGGATCGTGTCGGCCGCGCGGGCCACCGGGGCCAGCCACTCGGGCAGGCCGTCGGCGGAGACCGTGATCTTTCGACCGGGCTCCACGCCGCGCATGCCCGCCTCCTCGTCGTACCGCTGCTCCCGTGCACTTCTCATCCGCGCCCCCTCAGGCCTGGCGTCGATCGTCGGTCACCTCTGGACGGCTGCCGTCACGAGGCGGCCGCCGGGGGCGCCATGGGGGGCGCGGGCTGCCCCGGATAGTCGGCCGGCGGCTTCAGCCGCTGCCCCGGCTGGCCCCCCAGCTCGTACTTGAGCAGCTTCTTGGCCTTCTCCGGGTCCATCTCGCCCTCGCCGTACGCGGGGCACAGCGGGGCGATGGCGCAGGCGCCGCAGGCGGGCTTGCGGGAGTGGCAGACGCGGCGGCCGTGGAAGACGACGCGGTGCGAGAGCATCGTCCACTCGCTCTTCGGGAAGATCCCGGCGACGTCCGCCTCGACCTTCTCGGCGTCCTCCGCGGTGGTCCAGCCGAAGCGGCGGGCGAGACGGCCGAAGTGTGTGTCGACGGTGATCCCGGGGACGCCGAAGGCGTTGCCCAGCACCACGTTGGCGGTCTTGCGGCCGACCCCGGGGAGGGTGACGAGATCCTCCAGGCGGCCCGGCACCTCGCCGCCGAAGCGGTCGCGCAGCGCCGCGGACAGGCCCAGCAGCGACTTCGCCTTGGCCCGGAAGAAGCCGGTCGGCCGGATCAGCTCCTCCAGCCGCTCCGGGTCGATGGCGGCCATGTCCTCGGGCGTCGGGCAGACCGCGAACAGGCGCGGGGTGGTCTGGTTGACCCTCAGGTCGGTGGTCTGCGCGGACAGGACCGTGGCGACCAGCAGCTCGAAGGGGTTGGTGAAGTCCAGCTCGGGGTGGGCGTACGGATACAGCTCGGCCAGCTCACGGTTGATCCGGCGGGCCCGCCGCACCATCGCGACCCGGGACTCGGGCTTGCGGGCGGGAGTCTGCTCGGCGGGGGCCTGCTTGGCGGCGGTCTTCTTGGCCGTCGCCTTGGTCGCCGTCTTCTTGGCCGCCGTCGTCCGGGCGGAGGCCTGCCCGGCGGCCGGGGCGGCCTTCTTCGCGACGGCCTTCTTCGCCGTGGCCTTCTTGGTGACGGCCTTCTTGGCGGCCGCCGGCTTCTCGGGGGTTTCGTTCACGGCGGCCTTCTTCCCTGCCGAGGTCTTGCCCACCGGGCTCTTTTCCGCGGCGGTCGGTGCGGTGGTGTCCGGTGCCGCCGGTCTCGACGCGCCGGGCTGCCGGACGGTCCGCTTCCGGACGGCCGACTCCCCAGCAGTCGATTTGTTACGTTTATCCGAACTCAAGGCGCGACCGGACGGCTGTTCGCCCACAGCGGAATCACGCCCTGCGCTCACCCGTCCGGCCCCCCAGTCCTCTGCTCTCACCGGCGTATTGGACACTCGGCCAGAGTAAGGCCAGCCACTGACATCCGGCTTGATCGCCGGGATTCGTGACTCCAATCGGCCCCCTGCCTTATGGCTCGGGGCACCGGTCCGGCAAACTTGTGATTGATCGCACTGTTTTGCATTCCGGCATGATGGGGACCACAGTCCCCCGGAGCATGTCGACAAGGAGAGAACTCGTGGACGACGTTCTGCGGCGCGCACCGCTCTTCGCGGCGCTCGATGACGAGCAGGCGGCCGAGCTGCGCGCCTCGATGGGAGAGGTCACGCTCGCCCGCGGCGACGCCCTGTTCCACGAAGGGGACCCCGGCGACCGCCTGTATGTGGTCACCGAGGGCAAGGTGAAGCTGCACCGCACCTCCCCCGACGGCCGGGAAAACATGCTCGCCGTTCTCGGCCCCGGCGAGCTGATCGGGGAGCTCTCGCTCTTCGACCCGGGCCCGCGCACGGCCACCGCCTCCGCCCTCACCGAGGTCAAGCTCCTCGGCCTGGGCCACGGCGACCTCCAGCCCTGGCTCAATGCCCGCCCCGAGGTCGCCACGGCACTGCTGCGGGCGGTCGCCCGCCGGCTGCGCAAGACCAATGACCAGATGTCCGACCTGGTCTTCTCGGATGTGCCGGGCCGGGTGGCCCGCGCCCTGCTGGATCTGTCGCGCCGCTTCGGTGTGCAGTCCGAGGAGGGCATCCACGTGGTGCACGACCTGACGCAGGAGGAGCTGGCCCAGCTGGTGGGCGCCTCCCGTGAGACGGTCAACAAGGCGCTCGCCGACTTCGCGGGCCGCGGCTGGCTGCGCCTGGAGGCGCGCGCCGTGATCCTGCTGGACGTCGAGCGGCTGGCCAAGCGCTCGCGCTGACCCGGCGCCCGTACTGCCTGGGATGGGCCCCGCTCCGGCGGGGCCCTTCGTCATGGCCGCGCCCCCTGGGCCGTCGCGTCGGCGCCGCGGGGCCACCGTCCGCTCGGAGCCGGGCCCGAGATCCACTCGCCGCGCCCCGCCGCCCGTTAACCACTCGCGGCGCCGCCCGCCTCTTCGCCATAGTGCCGCCATGACCAACGGGACCGGGCTGGACGAGGACGGCTGCTTCGTACGGGAAGGGTCCCTGGACCGGGTGTCCGCGCGGTTCGCGCCCGTCGTGGCGGAGCTCGGTGCCCGGCTCGGCGCGCACTTCGGCCCGGAGCGCCTGCACAGCAGCTATCTCTTCGGCAGCATCCCGCGCGGCACCGCGGTCCCCGGAGTCTCCGACCTCGATGCGCTGCTCGCCCTGCGGGAGGAGCCGACCGATGCCGACCAGGCCGCCGCCCGCGCCGTCGAGGACCGGCTGGACACCGCCTTTCCGCAGCTCAACGGTGCGGGGATCCTGCTGTTCAGCACGGCCCGCCTGCTGAGCGAGCGGGAACGTCACGACCTGGGATGGTTCGTGGCCTGCCTGTGCACCCCGCTCAGCGGCCCGGATCTCGCCGCCAGGCTGCCCCGCTACCGCCCCACCTCGTTCCTTGCCCGGGAGACCAACGGCGATCTCTTCCGCAGCCTGCCCGGTCTGCGTGAGCGGGCCGCTGCGGCCACCACGGAAGCCGAGCGCACCCGGCTGACCCGGGGCGTGACGCGCCGGCTCGTACGGACCGGGTTCACTCTGGTCATGCCGCGCTGGGGCGGCTGGACCAGTGACCTCGCCGAGTCCGCGGAGGTGTTCGCCCGCTACTACCCGGCGCACGCCGGGCAGATGCGCGCCGCCGCCCGCGCCGCCCGGGCGCCCGCTGCCCACCCGGAGCTGCTGGACGAGCTGCTCACCGGCCTCGCCCCCTGGCTGGCCGACGAATATCTGGCCGTCCACGGGGCGAAGGCGCCCCGCCCGGGGGACCGCTGACGGAGCCTCGCGCCGTCGGGGAGGCACACCCGCGGCGTCAGCAGTCGATCAGTCCGTGTTCGCCCAGGTAGTCCAGCTGCGCCCGGACCGACAGCTCGGCGGCCGGCCACAGGGAGCGGTCGACGTCGGCGTACACGCTCGCGACGACCTCCTTGGGCGCACGGTGGCCGGCTTCGACGGCGGTCTCCACCTGGGCGAGCCGGTGTGCGCGGTGCGCCAGATAGAACTCCACGGCCCCCTGGGCATCGTTCAGCACCGGCCCGTGGCCCGGCAGGACCGTCGCCACCCCGTCGTCGACGGTGAGCGAGCGCAGCCGGCGCAGCGAGTCCAGATAGTCGCCCAGCCGCCCGTCGGGGTGTGCGACCACCGTGGTGCCGCGCCCCAGGATCGTGTCGCCGGTGAGGACCGCACGATCGGCCGGGAGGTGGAAGGAGAGCGAGTCCGCGGTGTGGCCCGGTGTGGGCACCACGCGCAGCTCCAGGCCTCCGGTGGTGATGACATCGCCCGCGTCGAGCCCCTCCTCACCCAGGCGCAGCGCCGGGTCGAGCGCCCGTACGGCCGAACGGGTCAGCTCGGCGAAACGGGCGGCGCCGTCGGCGTGGTCCGGGTGACCGTGGGTCAGCAGGGTCAGCGCGATGCGCTTGCCGGCCTGCTCTGCGAGGTCGATGACGGCCTGGAGGTGGCCCTCGTCGAGCGGCCCGGGGTCGATGACGACGGCGAGGTCGGAGTCCGGTTCGGCGACGATCCAGGTGTTGGTGCCGTCCAGCGTCATCGGCGACGGGTTCGGGGCCAGCACGCAGTGGGCGCGCGCGGTGGCCGGCCCGGAGAGCACTCCGCCGCGCGGCCGGCCGGGAAGAGCGGTCGGATCGGTCATGCGGGGGTCCCTCCCGAGGGGCCGGGGCGGTCCGAGTGGCCGGGGCCGTCCGAGGGGCCGTCGGCCTCCCCCGGAGCACCGGTTTTGGTGCCCGTCTGCGCGATGCGTTTGGTGAATTCGTCGTGTCCCGGCCAGCTCAGCTCGATCTCGCCGCCGACGAGGCGGGCCCGGGCCAGCACCGGCGTCAGGTCCTGGGCCTCCGCGGCGGCCAGCGCGTCCGCGACGGAGGCGTACGGCTGGAGCCCGCGCAGCGTCGCGATGGTCGGCGGCATCATCAGCAGCTCACCACGGTCGTATCCGTCGGCTGCCTCCGTGGGGCGGATCCACACCGTCCGGTCGGCCTCCGTGGAGGCGTTGCGCGTCCGCTGGCCCTCGGGGAGCGCCGCGACGAAGAACCAGGTGTCGTAGCGCCGCGGTTCGAACTCCGGGGTGATCCAGCGGGCCCAGGCGCCCAGCAGGTCGGAGCGCAGGACCAGGCCGCGGCGGCCCAGGAAGTCGGCGAAGGACAACTCGTGGGCGACCAGGGCGGCGCGGTCCGCCTCCCAGTCCTCGCCCGTGGTGTCGGCGACGACCGTGTCGGCCGAGGCGCCGGCGAGCAGCACGCCCGCCTCCTCGAACGTCTCACGGACCGCCGCGCAGACGATGGTCTGTGCGGTGGCCGGATCGACGCCCATGCGGACCGCCCACTGGGCGCGCGAGGGGCCGGCCCAGGTCACCGGGCGTTCGTCGCGCGGATCGACCGACCCTCCCGGATAGGCGTACGCACCCCCGGCGAAGGCCATGGAGGTGCGTCTGCGCAGCATGTGGACGGCGGGGCCGCCGGCGGCGGAGTCCCGCAACAGCAGGACGGTCGCGGCCCTCCGGGGCGCGGCAGGGGTCAGCTCGCCGTTCGCGAGGGCCCGGATGCGGTCCGGCCACTCCGGCGGGTACCACTGGCCGTTGGTCGTGGACGCCATGGCCGGATGCTATGCGTTCGCGCGCGGATGTTCGAGGGCCACTTTCGCGCCGGAGGGCCCCTGCTGACGCGGGGCCCTCCGGGGCACGGCACACGGGGCGGACGTCACCGCCCCCACGACGGGTCTATTCGGCGATCTCCACCTGGATCTCGACCTCGACCGGCGAGTCGAGCGGCAGCACCGCCACGCCGACCGCGGACCGGGCGTGCACGCCCTTGTCGCCGAGGATCTCGCCCAGCAGCTCGCTGGCGCCGTTGAGCACGCCCGGCTGACCGGTGAAGTCCGGGGCGGAGGCCACGAAGCCGACGACCTTCACCACCCGCTGGATCTTGTCGAGGTCGCCGATGACGGACTTCACGGCGGCCAGCGCGTTGAGCGCACAGGTCGCGGCGAGCTCCCTGGCCTGCTCCGCGCTGATCTCGGCACCGACCTTGCCGGTGGCCGGCAGCGCGCCGTCCACCATCGGCAGCTGGCCGGAGGTGTGCACATAGGCGCCGGAGCGCACCGCGGGCTGGTAGGCGGCCAGCGGCGGCACGACCTGCGGCAGCGCGAGACCGAGCGCCGCGATCTTCTCCTCCACCGCGCTCACGCCTGCTTCTCCCGCTTCAGGTAGGCCACCAGCTGTTCGGGGTTGTTCGGGCCGGGCACGACCTGGACCAGCTCCCAGCCGTCCTCGCCCCAGGTGTCCAGAATCTGCTTCGTCGCGTGCACCAGCAGCGGCACGGTCGCGTATTCCCACTTGGTCATGGGGCGAGCGTAATGCCTGTCCACGGCGGCGGTGGACGCCGTCCACCACAGGCCGCCCCCACCCGTCCCGCGCCGCGTCGACGTGCCCGGTCACCCGGCCCCTACGGCACATCCCTGACCCGTCCCTGACGCACCGCGGGCAGATCTCCGGGGTGTCCCGGGCGCCATCCCTGGCGTAGCCGGGACGCGGACTGGTTAGGCTCCTTGGCGTGAGCAGGCTCCATGTCGTCAGCGGCAAGGGCGGCACCGGAAAGACCACGGTCGCCGCCGCCCTCGCCCTCGCCCTGGCCACCGAGGGACGCCGTACCCTCCTGGTCGAGGTCGAGGGCCGGCAGGGCATTGCCCAGCTGTTCGAAACCGAAGCGCTTCCCTACGAGGAACGCAAGATCGCGGTGGCTCCGGCGTCGGACAGCGGGAGACGGGCGGGCGGCGAGGTCCACGCCCTCGCCATCGACGCCGAACGCGCCCTCCTGGACTACCTCCAGATGTTCTACAAACTCGGCAGTGCGGGCCGGGCGCTGAAGAAGCTCGGCGCGATCGACTTCGCCACGACCATCGCGCCGGGCCTGCGGGACGTCCTGTTGACCGGCAAGGCGTGCGAAGCCGTCCGCCGCAAGGACAAGAACGGCAGATTCGTCTACGACGCCGTGGTGATGGACGCCCCGCCGACCGGCCGCATCACCCGCTTCCTGAACGTCAACGACGAGGTGGCCGGCCTGGCGAAGATCGGCCCGATCCACAATCAGGCACAGGCCGTGATGCGCGTCCTGAAGTCACCGGAGACCGCGGTGCATCTGGTGACGCTCCTGGAGGAGATGCCGGTCCAGGAGACCGCGGACGGCGTCGAGGAGCTGCGCGCCGCCGGCATCCCCGTGGGCGGCATCGTCATCAACATGACCCGCCCGGCGCTGCTCGACAACGGCGACCTCGACATCGCCGCCCGCGGGGCCCGTACGGGCGTCGCCAAGGCGCTCTCCCAGGCCGGTCTGGGCGGCGCCCGCCGCGGCGGCCTGGCGGACCGGCTGATCGACCCCCTGCTTGAGCAGGCGCGCGAACACGCCGAGCGGGTCGAGCTGGAGCGCGCCGAGCACGCCGAACTGACCGCAATCGGCCTGCCCACCTACGAGTTGGAGCTGCTCCCCGAGGGAGTGGACCTCGCCGGGCTCTACCACCTGGCGAGAGACCTGCGGAAACAGGGGCCCATATGACCGCGGACAACACGACGCTGGACGCCTCGGCCCCGCGGCTCGAGGTCGACACACTGCTCGACGACCCGCACACCCGCATCGTGGTGTGCTGCGGCTCGGGCGGAGTCGGCAAGACCACGACCGCCGCGGCCCTGGGCGTACGCGCCGCCGAACGCGGCCGCAGGGTCGTCGTGCTGACCATCGACCCGGCCCGGCGGCTGGCCCAGTCCATGGGCATCTCCGAGCTGGACAACGTCCCGCGCCAGGTCAAGGGCGTCGACGAGTCCGCGGGCGGCGAACTCCACGCGATGATGCTGGACATGAAGCGCACCTTCGACGAGATCGTCGAGGGCCATGCGGATGCCGACCGGGCCCGCGCGATCCTGGAGAACCCCTTCTACCAGTCCCTGTCGGCCGGTTTCGCGGGCACGCAGGAGTACATGGCCATGGAGAAGCTCGGCCAGCTCCGCGCGAACGACGAGTGGGATCTGATCGTCGTCGACACCCCGCCGAGCCGCTCCGCGCTGGACTTCCTGGACGCGCCCAAGCGCCTCGGTTCCTTCCTGGACGGCAAGTTCATCCGGGTACTGATGGCGCCGGCGAAGGTCGGCGGCCGGGCCGGCATGAAGTTCCTCAACGTCGGCATGTCGATGATGACCGGCACCCTCAGCAAGCTCATGGGCGGCCAACTCCTGCGCGATGTGCAGACCTTCGTGGCCGCGATGGACACCATGTTCGGCGGCTTCCGCACCCGGGCGGACGCCACCTACCGGCTGCTGCAGGCGCCCGGCACGGCGTTCCTCGTGGTGGCCGCGCCGGAGCGGGACGCGCTGCGCGAGGCGGCGTACTTCGTCGAGCGGCTGGCCGCCGAGCAGATGCCGCTGGCCGGCCTGGTGCTGAACCGCGTGCACGGCAGCGGCGCGTCCCAACTCAGCGCCGAGCGCGCACTGGCCGCCGCGGAGGCCCTGACCGACCAGCGGGCCGAGGACACCCATGCGGACGCCGGCACGGACGCCGGGGACGACACCGACGCGCCGACCGCCGCCCGCGCAGAAAATAATCTTGAAA
The DNA here is from genome assembly GCF_004122755.1 of Streptomyces sp. TM32. Classification (NCBI taxonomy): domain Bacteria; kingdom Bacillati; phylum Actinomycetota; class Actinomycetes; order Kitasatosporales; family Streptomycetaceae; genus Streptomyces; species Streptomyces sp. TM32. The sequence goes on along the minus strand of NZ_SDIG01000078.1, from coordinate 4,138 downwards.
CCGGCGGCATTGTGGATCTCGACGGCGGGAAGGCTGGATCACGTACCGCCGACGGCCCCTCCCCCGCCGCGGCGGAGCATGTGACACCCACCTCGGCCTCGGCAGCGCAACTGGCCGCCGGGCTGCTCCGACTGCATGCGGAACGCATGCAGGTCCTCGCGCGCGAACGGCGCACGCGGGACCGCTTCACCGCACTGCATCCCGAGGTACCGGTGACGCAGGTCGCCGCACTGCCCGGCGATGTTCATGACCTCGCGGGACTGCGCGCCATCGGCGACCGCCTGGCGCTGAACCTCACGGAGACCGACGACACGGACACCGACGACTGAGCCGCACGTACGCCGGCCCCGTCACCCAACAGCCCCGTCACCGAACAAACCAGTCACCCAACAGCCTGGCCACCCACCGCTCAGCCGCCCACCCACCACACGGCGCCCCTCGCCTGCACATCCAAGGGGCGCACCAACCGCACGCCGGCCTCTCGACTCCCCCAATTCCGGGGAGCACCAAGGCCACTGACCGGCACGCCGCGTAGGAACGACCGGACCGAGCCATCAGCCGAACGTTCTCGGCCATGTTCCCGGGCTCTCCCGGCCGGACCCGCGGCTACCCGACCGCGGCGAACTCGTCGAACATCTCGTCCTCACAGTCCACGGACAGGATGCCCGTGCTGCGCTCGTATTCCGTACGCGCTGTCTCCAGCAGCCGGCGCCATGACGTCACGGTCGGGCGGCGACGCAGCAGCGCCCTCCGCTCGCGTTCGGTCATCCCGCCCCACACGCCGAACTCCACCCGGTTGTCCAGGGCGTCGGCCAGGCACTCCGTGCGCACCGGGCACCCGGTGCACACCGCCTTGGCGCGGTTCTGCGCCGCCCCTTGAACGAACAGTTCATCCGGATCGGTAGTGCGGCAGGCTGCCTGTGCACTCCAGTCGGTTACCCAGCTCATGCTGGCGCCGTCCTCTCCCGAATCGAGGCTCCCCCACGGCGGCAAGCGGCATATTCACCGTTGCCAGTTGAGGACGTTACGGAAGGCAGACAGGGCGCAACACCCCCTTCGGGCCCAATCTTGAATGGCCCGAACGGACTATGCGTATGCGGCAGATCACCCAACGGAGTGACCGCAGGGCATACGGCATTTTGGGCACAAGGCGGGACACTTCACCGCCCTGGCACGGGATTTTTGTCGTCATACACGGACACGTGGGGGTGCGGTCCGCGAGGAGTGGGGGTTGACGAACTCACGCGTAACAGTTCAGCTGGGCAGCCGAGAACAGGCTAAACGAACAGGTGCACCCCTGTCCGGCGGATTGAGAACGTAGGGTGCCCTCATGCCTAAGAAGCGCGATGGCGGAGGTCTGTCCAAGACGCAGCAGGCCGCCAAGTTCCTCGGTGTCAGCGTCCTGGCCGGAGCGGTACTCGCCGGTCTCGCGCTCCCGGCAGCAGGGGCCCTCGGCCTCACCGCCAAGGGATCGGTCGAGGGTTTCGACAGCATCCCGGCGAACCTCAAGACACCGCAGCTCAGCCAGCGGACCAGGATTCTGGACGCCAACGGCGGCGAAATCGCCAAGGTCTACTCGCGTGACCGCACGGTCGTCGGCCTCAAGGACATGTCGCCGTACATCCAGAAGGCGATCGTGGCGATCGAGGACGCGCGCTTCTACGAGCACGGTGCCGTCGACCTGAAGGGCATCCTGCGGGCGGTCAACAAGAACGCCCAGTCGGGCGGCGTCTCCCAGGGCGCCTCGACGCTGACCCAGCAGTATGTGAAGAACGTCTTCATCGAGGAGGCGGGCGACGACCCGGACAAGGTCGCACAGGCCACCCAGCAGACCATCGGCCGCAAGATCAAAGAGCTCAAGTACGCGATTCAGGTCGAAAAAGAGCTCGGCAAGCAGAAGATCCTGCAGAACTACCTCAACATCACGTTCTTCGGGCAGCAGGCCTACGGCATCGAAGCCGCCGCCCAGCGCTACTTCAGCAAGCACGCCAAGGACCTGAATCTGGAGGAGTCGGCGCTGCTGGCCGGCCTCGTCCAGTCGCCCAGCCGCTACGACCCGGTCAACGACCCGCAGGAGGCCACCCGGCGGCGCAACACCGTCCTGCAGCGGATGGCCGACCTCAAGGACGTGACCCAGGCGCAGGCCGACGCGGCCGCCAAGAAGCCGATCAAGCTGGCGGTCAGCCGCCCCAAGAACGGCTGCATCACCGCCGGCGACGGTGCCGGCTTCTTCTGCGACTACATCCGCAAGGTCTTCCTCGGTGACCGGTCGTTCGGGAAGAACCGGAAGATCCGTGCGCAGCGCTGGAACGAGGGTGGCATGACCATCCGCACCACCCTCGATCCGCAGACCCAGAAGTCGATCCAGGCATCGCTCAGCGATCACGTCTACGACGACGACCCGGTGGCCGGCGCCGCGACCATCGTCGAACCGGGCACCGGCAAGATCCTCGGCATGGGCCAGTCCCGCCCGTACGGCTTCGGCGAGAACCAGACCGTGATCAACCTCTCGGTCGATCACCGCATGGGCGGCGGCGCCGGCTATCAGCCCGGCTCGACCTTCAAACCGGTGATCGCGGCGGCCGCGCTGGAGCAGGGGACCAGCCCCGAGCAGGAGTACCCCTCGCCGTACCGGATGCCGTATCCGAGCCCCGTCCAGACCTGTGACGGCGAGTGGCAGGGCACCGACAGCACCCAGAACGAGAACAAGGAAGAGGTCGGCCCGTACGGCATGAAGGAGGCGACCGCGAAGTCGGTCAACACCTACTTCGTGCAGCTGATCAGCGACATGGGCATCTGCCCCGCGGTGAAGATGGCTCAGAAGATGGGCATCGAGCGGGCGGACGGCAAGCCGCTGCAGCAGGTGCCGTCGATGACACTCGGCGTGCAGGAGATGTCTCCGCTGACCATGGCCGCCGGTTACGCCGCCTTCGCCAACGGCGGTGAGTACTGCTCCCCCGTCGCCATCGAGTCGATCACCGACGCGCGGGGCCGGGAGCTGAAGGTCCCGCAGACCAGCTGCCGCGGCGCGATGTCCAAGAAGACCGCGGACACGATCAACACCCTGCTCAAGGGCGTGGTCGAGGACGGCACCGGCAGGGAAGCCGGCCTCAGGGGACGGGACAGCGCCGGCAAGACCGGCACCAGCGACAGCCGCTACGCCGCCTGGTTCGTCGGCTACACCCCGAACGCGGCCGGTGCGGTCTGGGTCGGCGACCCGCAGCACAAGCGCAAGATGTACGACATCACCATCGGCGGCGTCCCCCACGACAAGGTCTACGGCGCCGACACCCCCGGCCCCATCTGGCGCGACGCGATGACCGGCGCCCTGGACGGCCGGCCCGCACCCGGCCTGCCCACCGTCCCGATCGACGACCCCGCCAAGGACAAGAGCCCGGGCGACGACGGCGACAAGCAGCCCGGCAAGCACAAGCCCGGCCACGGCAAGAAGCCCGGCGGCGGCTGGCACATCCCCGGCTTCCCGGACATTCTGGGGGGCGGTAACGGCGGCTGGTAGCCGGCCGGTTGACCCGTACGGCAACGACCGAGGGGCGCCTCCACCACGGAGGCGCCCCTCGGCTTTCCGGCGGAACCGCCGCGGCCGCTCAGCCGGCCAGCAGCTTCTTCACCACCGCGGCGACCCGGCCGCCCTCGGCACGGCCCGCCACCTGCGGGTTGACGATCTTCATGACGGCACCCATCGCCCGCGGGCCCTCGGCACCGCCCGCCTTGGCCTCCGCCACGGCGGCCGCGACCAGCTGCTCCAGCTCGTCATCGGTCAGCTGCTTGGGCAGATAGTCCGCGAGCACCTCGCCCTCGGCACGCTCCCGCTCGGCCTGCTCGGCCCGGCCACCCTGGGAAAAGGCGTCCGCGGCCTCCCGGCGCTTCTTCGCCTCCCGCGCGATGATCTTCTCGACCTCGCCGTCGGACAGCTCGCGCGCCGCGGTGCCCGCGACCTCCTCCTTCTGGATCGCGGTCAGCGTGAGACGGAGGGTGGAGGAACGCAGCTCGTCGCGCGCCTTGATCGCAACGGTGAGGTCGTCCTGCAGCTTGGACTTGAGCGTGGTCATGCCGTCGAGTATGCCCCCACCCGCCGACAACCGCCGCGCCATTTCCTCCCGGGCAACCCCTACCCCAC
>NZ_SDIG01000077.1:0-29219 GCF_004122755.1 Streptomyces sp. TM32 | reverse complement strand
TCGGACGTGTCGTCACATCCAACCGGCACGAGAGCCATGAGCACCAACCCGGCGAACCTATGCGGTCACGGCACTAGCAGCGGTCCGCCGCCGCCCGTACCCATCGCACGGCCTCCGCCAGCTCGTCGGCGGGGGCCACTTTTGCGTCAGATTCGGCCGGTTCGTCGGCCGCGCGGGCCGCCGCGGCCCGCAGCGCCTCGACGAGATCGTGTCCGGCCACCGCCAGCTGGTCGCCGGCCGCGAACATCCCGGCGTCCGGCATCTCGCGCGGGGGCCGTCCCGGCTGCTCGATCAGCTGTGCACGGGTCGCCAACTGCCGTGCCAGTGCGAGTCCTTCGGCCGCGGCGCCGCGGCCGAGCACGCTCTGCGGCAGCGACCTGAGGCGGTCGGCGAGGGCGTCCACGGCGGTCTGCAAGGGGGTCACGTCAAGCACGTCGTGAGCCTATGCGCCACTCCCGGGTGGTTGCCAACGCCCGAACGCTCAGGCACGGTGGGCTGAAGTACCAGCATCGACCGCGTCCGGAGGCGCCGATGTCTCAGCTCTTCTCCGAAGAGACCCACCGGAACATGCTCTCCCGTATCCCGCACTGCACCGGCCGGGAAATCTCCGACTGGCTCCGCACCGTTGACGAAGGCCCCGCTCTCTTCCGCTTCGACGAAAAGGTCAGCTGGCTCCGCGGCGAGCACAATCTCGCCTACGGACACGCAAAAGCAATCGTTCATGAACACGATCTCAGGCGTGCTGCGCGGAAGTTCTGACCGCCGATGACGGGCTTATGGCCCCTCCGGCCCAGAACACGCGACATCCCTCATGCCAAGGGCCCGCAGGCAACAGCCTGCGGGCCCTTCGGTGTGCGCCCCGGGCGCCGGACGGGTCAGTCGCCCCGGAGGATCGAGATCAGCCGGAGCATCTCCACGTAGATCCACACCAGCGTCATCGTCAGACCGAACGCCGCCAGCCAGGACTCCTCGCGGGGCGCGCCGTAGGTGACGCCGTCCTCGACCTGCTTGAAGTCCAGCGCCAGGAACAGCGCGCCGAGGACCACGCCCACGATGCCGAAGAGGATGCCCAGGCCGCCGCTGCGGAAGCCGAGGCCGTCACCGCCGCCGAACACCATGAACAGCAGGTTGACCGCCGACAGCAGGAAGAAGCCCATGGCGGCGATCAGTACGAAGCGGGTGAAGCGGGCGGTGACCCGCACGATCCGCGTCTTGTAGGCGACCAGCATGGCGACGAACACCGCCAGCGTGCCCAGCACCGCCTGCATGGGGGCGCCGTTCATCTTCGGCAGGTCGTTGATGAAGCCGCTGAGCGCGCCGAGGAAGAGCCCCTCCAGCGCCGCGTACGACAGGATCAGCGCGGGCGAGGGCTTGCGCTTGAAGGACTGGACGACCGCCAGCACCATCGCGACCAGGCCGGCGCCGAACGCGAAGCCGAGGCTCCCGGTCAGGAAGAGCCAGCCGACGGTGGCGCCGGCGACGACCGTGCCGAGCGTCATGGCGGTCCGCGCGACGACGTCGTCCATCGTCATCGGGCGGGTCTGTGGCGTGTACTGCGGCGGTGCGTGGGTGACGTGCTGCTGGCCCTGGGCGTACGGGTTCGTCGCGTCGGCCGCGTAGGGGTTGCCGCCCTGCGCGTACGGGTTCGCGCCGGCGTACGGCGGTGCGGCGGGGCCCCCGGCCTGCGGCGGTGCGTTGAAGCCCGCGTAGCCGGTGTCGCGGCTGAACCCCCGTCGCGAGAAGACCGGGTTGCTGCTCCTCATCTCACTCCTCCATGGCCGCCCTGCGCGGCCTTGACGGCAAGCGTAATGGCTTGGCAAAGGCGCGTCGCTCGTTCTTGAGCAGGATCTTCCCTGATCGCGGGACGGCGCATCCACCATGAGGAGGACGTCCGGGAGGCCGGAGACGTGCCCGCGGCAGGGTCCGGAGCGGTCACGCCGCCGGTCCGCGGTCCTGCTGACACAGCGTCACGCCACTCTGTCCGGCATTCCCGAATTTTTCGATCCCTTACCGCCTTCTTGCCGCGCTCTTGTCCTCGTCTGTTGTCCTCGTCCGTTGTCCACGGGTGATGCCGCCGTACTCGAACTGGGATTTTCCTTCTGCTCCGCGCGGGGCTCCTTCCCGCCGCCTTCCGAACGGAATCCGATAAATGTCTGATCGCAACGGACGTCACATGGCACGGCAGGCAACCGATTCGCGGGAGGGGCCGTCTTCCCTCCCGTCCGGAGTTTGCCCTGATGGGTGGATCCGCAGGGCTGACACATGGTCAGGATCCGAACCCCGGAGTACCCCTTCCCGATGCCCCCGCGGCTCACCGTCCGTAGTGCCATGGGCGCGATCGGTTGCAATCCGAGGGTACAGACAGGGCTATTCTGGCGGGAAACAGCAGCGAGAGAGGGTTGAGATGCCTGTGCCTGACGTCTCAGTAGTCGTCATCGTCTACAACGACGCCGACCGGTTGCCGACCGCGATCCAGTCCGTACTGGATCAAACGCTCCGGGACGTCGAGGTGGTGATCGTCGACGACTGCAGCACGGACGGTTCTTTCGAAGTGGCACAGCGGTTCGCAGCCGCGCACCCCGGGCGGGTCAGGGCCTTCCAGCTGCCGGAGAACAGTGGCGCGGTGGGCGAGCCGCGGAACGTCGGCATCGAGCACACCCAGGGCCGGTACGTCATGTTCCTGGACAGCGATGACGTCCTGGAACTCAATGCGTGCCGCAATATGTTGGAGGCCGCCGAGAAAACCGGGTCGGACATCGTTTCCGGCTTGTGCGTCCGGCTGCACAAGGACACCCGCAATCAGAAGCGCGACGAGTGGTATGCCTGGCTGTACTCCACGACCCGCACGGTGGAGTCCGTCACGGAATTTCCGGACCTGTTTGTCTGGGACACCCTGTCCACCAATAAGTGCTATCGCCGCGAGTTCCTTATCGAGAACAATCTCCGTTTCCCCAAGGGGATTTTCTACGAGGACCTGATCTTTATCGCCGGGGCATATCTCTCGGCGCGCCGCATCACCCTGATCCCCAATCAGGTCTATTTCTGGCACGTATACCAGCGGGCCGCCGTGAAGTCGGTCTCGAACCGCCGCCACGAAATGACCAACTATGCGCACCGGCTGGAGATCCACCGGCGCATCGACGCATTGCTGGCGGAGCGCGGGCTGGACGATATGAAGCTCGCCAAGGACGTGAAATTCCTCAAGCACGACCTGGTGCTGTACCTGCGGGACCTGCCCTTCCGCGACGACGCCTATCGCCAGGAGTTCGCCGAGCTTTCCCGGGAATACCTCGCGAGCATCGCCCCCGAGGCGTACGAGCGGGTCCAGCCGATACAGGCCATCTGCGCCTACCTGCTCCAGCAGGGCGACTGGGACAACCTGATCCCGGCGGTCGACACCCTGATCAACCGTGCCAAGGTCTCTTCCCCGCTCACCGAGCACGACGGCCGCATCTACTGGTGCGACGGCCATTTCGATGACGCGTTCGGGCGCGAGGTGCTGGACGTGACGGACGTCGGCTACCACGAGAAGCCGGTCAACCAGCTGTTCCTGCGCAATCAGCTCACCCGCTTCCGCTCCTCCGGCCGGTCCGTCGCCCTGACCGGGCGGATCACCAACCCGCTCGGCGTCATCCCGCCGGACGCCACACTGAAGGGCCGGCTGGAGTTCAGCGCCCGCCGGCGCAGCCTGCAGTCCTTCCACTTCCCCGTGCGGGTGCTGCGCCACGACGGCGACACCGTCCACTGGGAGGCCGCCGCGGACCTCACCGCGAAGCTGCGCCCGCTGGGCATCGTCGACACCATCTGGGACGTACGGCTGCGCCTGGACGTGGACGGGGTGCCCACCACCACCCGGCTCACCGTCGCCGACACCGAGCTGTCCGGCGGGCTGCCGGTGCGGCCGCGGCTGACGCGGATGGTCGCCGATCACATCGAGCCGCATGTCTCGGCCAAGGGGCATCTGGCATTCCGCCTGGTCAGCGAGGGACGTAACGCCGAGCGGGTCCAGGAGCTGATCACCCGCGGGGTGCAGGGCAGGCCGGGGACGCTGGCCAAGACCGGGTTCCGCAAGGCGAAGGCGCTGCGGCAGAAGGTCGTCTCCGGCGACAACAAGCTCCGCGCCTACCACGAGGTGTTCAGCCGGCTGCCGGTCAAAAAGCGCACCGTGGTCTTCGAGAGCCACCTCGGCAAGCAGTACAGCGACAGCCCGCGCGCCCTCTACGAGGAGATGCGCCGGCAGGGCCTGGACTTCGAGGCGATCTGGTCGTACGCCGGGTCCCCGGAGGGCTTCCCGAAGGACGCCACCCTGGTCAAGCGCTGGTCCCTGCCCTACCTCAAGGCACTGGCGCAGGCCGAGTTCTGGGTCGACAACCAGAGCTACCCGCTCAAGCTCACCAAGCGCCCGGAGACCACCTACCTGCAGACCTGGCACGGCTCGGCGCTGAAGAACATGGGCTTCGACATGCCGTCGCTGAAGGCGCAGACCCGGGAGCAGCAGGCCGAGCAGCAGCGTTCGCTGGACCGCTTCGACCGCTTCCTGATCCGCTCCGAACACGATGTGCACACCCTGGCCAAGGCCTTCCGGCTCAAGGAGAAGACGCTGCTGCGGGTGGGCTACCCGCGCAATGACGCACTGGTCCGCGCCCGGCAGCGGGAAACGGAGCTGGGGCGGCGTGAACGCGGGCCGCTGGCCGCGGAGTTGGGCATTCCCGAGGACCGCACCGTACTGCTTTACGCGCCGACGTTCCGCAAGGCGGGCGGCCGGCACGGGCGCTTCGAATTGCCCTTTGACGTCGAGCGTTTCGCCGAGCAGTTCGGCGACCGCTATGTCCTCCTGGTGCGCTCGCACTACCTCAATCACGTGGTGCTGCCGCCGACCGTCGCGGGCCGGGTCATCGATGTCTCGGCGCGCCATGACGTGACCCCCCTGCTGGAGCTGGCCGACGGGCTGATCACGGACTATTCGTCGGTGATGTTCGACTACGCGCTGCTCGACCGGCCGCTGGTGTTCTTCACCTACGACTATGACGAGTACGTGCACGAGGGCCGCGGCACCTACTTCGATCTGCTGGAGCATGCGCCGGGCCCGGTGGTCCGCACCGAGGACGATTTCCACAAGGCCATCAAGTCGCTCGAGTCGCAGGCTCAGGACTATGCGAAGAGCCGCCAGGAATTCCTCGCCAAGTTCGGCGAATACGACCGGGGCGACGCCGCCAAGAGCATCGTCGATCAGTTTTTTGCGCAGTGGAGCCGTTGATGACCAAGTCGAACGCAGCCGAACCGCGGGACATCTTCTTCGTCTCCAACAGCGTCAATGAGATGGGCGGCGTCACCAGCTGGTCCCACCAGATGGCGCGCCTGTTCAGCGAGCGGGGCCACCGGGTGCACATCGTCGGTGTGGTGCCGCCCCCCGAGGGCCGGGTCCATGAGCTCGCCCCCGACGTGCCGTTCAAGACGACCACGCTGTACACGGAGCACCCGCCCTCCGTCCGGCCCGTGCGCGGACTCAAGGACAGGCTCAACCTCGTCGAGCAGCGCCGCCGGGCCGCCCGCGAGGCCGGTATGCAGGAGCAGGCCGCCAAGCTGAGCGCGCTGTTCCGGGCGGCGAAGCCGGGCGGGGTGGTGATCGTCACCCAGGTGTGGGCGATGGAGTGGGTCGCGCTGGCCGACACCGCGGGGCTGACGGTGATCGGAATGAGCCATGAATCGTTCGACACCTGCCGCAAGTCGTCCCGCTTCGCTCGGGTCAAGCGGTTTTACGAGGATGTCGACCGGATGCTGACGCTCACCCGCGAGGACGCCGACCGCTGGATCCGGCAGCGGATGGACAACGTCGGCTTCATGCCGAACCCGCTGCCCTTCTTCCCCGAGGTCCCCTCGGACCGCTCCCACAAGTGCGTGGTCAGCATCGGCCGGCTCCACGAGGAGAAGGGCGTGGACCTGCTGCTGGAGGCCTGGGCGCGGGTCGCGCCGCAGCACCCCGACTGGACGCTGCGGATCTACGGCTCCGGCGAGGAGGAAGAGGCCCTGCGCAAGCAGGCCGCGGAGCTGGGTATCGCGGACACGGTCGACTGGATGGGCCGGACCGGCGATGTTCCCGGGGCGCTGCGGGAGAGCGCGGTGTTCGCGCTCAGCTCGCGCGGCGAGGGCTTCCCGCTGGCCCCCATGGAGGCGATGGCGACCGCCGTCCCGTGTGTGGCGTTCGATGTGGCGCCGGGCGTCCACGAGATCATTTCGGACGGCGTGGACGGGCTGCTGGCGCCTCCGGGCAATATCACCGAATTCGCCCGCCACCTGGACACCCTGATGTCCGACAAGGACCTCCGGGACACGATGGGCGAGACGGCGCGGACGAACATCCAGCGGTTCTCCACGGAGGAGATCGTCCCCCGCTGGGAGAGCCTGTTCGCGCTCCTGGAGCGCTGAGCCGGTCCACTTCGGGTGTGAGAGAGGTCACTTCCTGCTGCGAGTGACCCCTCTCACGCCACGGCCACAACGGTGCTCCGGAGCCCCGGATTCCGCGCTATCACGGGGCGGAGCCGTGCGGGACCACCGCGTCCGGCCCGGTCAGTGGCGCTGTCACGTCTCGCTCCGAGCATTGGCCGGAATTCATCAGACCCCTAGCGTGTGCGCATGGATCTGACGCAGACCACGCACCGGCCCAGTGCGCCCTGGCGCCCGTCCGCAGGATTGGCGTTCCTCCAGGAGGCGACCCGCACCCAACGCCTCACCGGCGCCATCGCCCCCAGCAGTCGGCGGCTGGCCACCCGGCTCGCGGTCCCCCTCCGGCAGCGGAAGCCCAGCCGCCCTGCCGCGATCTTGGAGGTCGGCGCCGGCACCGGCACGGTCACCCGTGCCCTGGCCCGGCTCGTCGGACCCGCGGACCAGCTGGACGTGGTCGAAGTCAACCCCAGTTTCGTCCGAATACTCACCGATGCCATGGAGACGGACCCGGATCTGGCCGGGGCCGCTCCGCAGATCCGGATCGTGCCCGAGTCGATCACGGACATGCACCTCGCCCCGCACAGCTACGACGTCATCGTCTCCTGCCTCCCCTTCGCGAACTTCGAACCGGACGTGGTCGAGTCGATCTTCGAGCGGTACCTCTCCGCGCTCACTCCGGGCGGGCATCTGACCTACTTCCGCTATCTCGGCACGCAGGTCGCCCGCACCGTCTTCAGCAGCCGTACGGAGATCACCCGCCATCGGGCGGTCACCGCCGTCATGGAGGACTTCGAGCACCGCTACGGGGTCCACCGTGCGACGGTGTGGGGCAACCTCCCTCCCGCGCAGGTCCAGACCCTGCGGGCACCCGCCCCGCGGACGGTCCCGCCCGCCCCGGCGGCCACCGCCTGACCCCACCCGGTCACCGGACTCCCGGCTCCCGGCTCAGGGGCTCCCTGAGACCCCTCCGGGGCGCCCGCGGCATGGCCGCGCGCCCCTGTACGCATTCCGCGCGCCGGGAATTCCGGAAGCGGACCGGAATGGCTGTCGGCGCTCTCCTGAAGTGCCCTCGCCCGGAAGCCGACAAAGTGCAGGCGCACGTACCAAACACGTGCGCCACAGAAGGCTGAACGGCATCACGGGATGGCATCACACGGCATTTGCCTTTGCCGTCCGTCACCTGCCGCGGCCCGTACTGCCGAAAGGGCGCAAAACCCGCGGCAGTCGGAATTAGCAGAAACCCTCGTGCGGGCCGCCGAGCGGGCATGGGCCCCGCCGGCCGCGCGCCGGCCACCGCGTCCACCGGGACCCTCTCGACGCCGGCCGCCCGGCGCCCGTCCGGCATGCCCTCGTACGGGCCGGCCCCACCCGACGCGGGACGGCAGCGCAGCCCCCACGCGGACGGCCCCCGGCGGCCCCGACGTGTCGTCAACTCCGGGGACAGCGCTGCCGGGAGAAGCTCTGACCGTCCCTCAGGAGAGCGCCCGTGCCGGCGCGGAAGGGCGCTGCGGACGACGACGCCGGCCACGGCCGGCAGGGCGCCCGGGGAATCGTGGCGCCCCGGTCACAGCCGTACAGGGCGTCCGGTGTTCACGTCCCCCGAAAGCGCGACCTCGCTTGCCGTTGCCCCGGATACCGGGCCGCTTCCCCTGGTCGAAGAGGGAGGACACACAGCAATTTGCGATTCAGTTGATGCTTCACCCAAAATCGCCTTTTGGGTGGTGCCCGGAGCCGGACTTGAACCGGCACGGCCCGTAGGCCAGCGAGGTTTAAGCTCGCCGTGTCTGCATTCCACCATCCGGGCCTGGGATCCCCCATGCCGCCTCAAAGAGGGCAGCACGAGCGTAGCCCGCAGCGCACCGCAGAGTTCGGCCGCTCTTCCCGAGGTTGTCTTATTTTATTGGCAACTGAGGGTGCATCAGCGCCGGGTACAGGCCTTCGGCACATGCCTGAAGCCCGGCTGGGCGGGGAAGCCCCCGGGCGCAATTTCATGCCTGAATTGACGGAAACTCGACGCCCCCTCGACGCCCCGTCACCGCGGCCGGCCCGCCGCTCGCGCTGCTGCGGGTGCAGCAGCCGCATCGGGGCCCCTCTCCTCCCCAGGGATGACCGTGTGGTCCGCGGCTACGCCCCAGGGGTGGTCCAGGACGGTCACAACGGTTGACGTCCCCGGGCCGATGACTGATTCACGATGGAAATGTCCGTCTCCGCATCGCGGCCCGCGCCCGCGCGGCCGCCCGAACCAGGCCCTTCCACCTGACAGGAGCTCCTTCCCGTGACCCCGACCCACTCCGGCGTAACCACCGCCCAGCGCGCCACCGCAGTGGCTGCCCGCGCCACGGACCTCAGCAAGGTGTACGGACAGGGCGAGACCCAGGTGGTCGCCCTGGACGCGGTCTCCGTCGACTTCCACCAGGCCCAGTTCACCGCGATCATGGGCCCCTCCGGGTCCGGCAAGTCGACGCTGATGCACTGCATGGCCGGGCTGGACTCGATATCCGGCGGCTCCGCGCGCATCGGCGACACCGAACTGACCGGGCTGAAGGACAAGAAGCTCACCCAGCTCAGGCGCGACAAGATCGGCTTCATCTTCCAGGCGTTCAATCTGCTGCCGACCCTGAACGCCCTGGAGAACATCACCCTGCCCATGGACATCGCGGGCCGTAAGCCGGACCGCGCCTGGCTGGACCGGGTCGTGGAGACCGTCGGCCTGTCGGGCCGCCTCAAGCACCGCCCCAGCCAGCTCTCCGGCGGGCAGCAGCAGCGGGTCGCGGTCGCCCGCGCGCTCGCCTCCCGGCCCGAGATCATCTTCGCCGACGAGCCCACCGGCAACCTCGACTCGCGCTCCGGCGCCGAGGTCCTCGGCTTTCTGCGCAACTCGGTGCGGGAATTGGGCCAGACCGTGGTGATGGTGACCCACGACCCGGTCGCCGCCTCGTACGCGAACCGCGTCGTCTTCCTCGCCGACGGCCGGATCGTCGACGACATGCCCGATCCGACCGCCGACCTGGTGCTGGAGCGGATGAAGGGCTTCGACGCCAAGCGCCGCACGAGCTGATCAGCAGCCGTCACCCGACTTCCGGACCTCTTCTCCAGGACTGACCCTCATGTTCCGTACAGCCTTGCGCAACGTGCTTGCGCACAAGGCCCGGCTGCTGATGACCGTCCTCGCCGTGATGCTCGGCGTGGCATTCGTCTCCGGCACCCTGGTCTTCACCTCGACCATCTCCGACGCGTACCAGGCCAGCTCGCAAAAGGGTTACGACAACGTCGACGTCGCCGTCCAGCCGCGGTCCTCCGACAGCCCGCCCGGCGCCCCCGGCGCGGACCCGAGGCCGAAGCTCGACCAGAAGCTGCTCGACAAGGCCGCCCAGGTGCCCGGCGCCGCGTCCGCCACCGGCACCGTCTCCGGCTTCACCGCCATCGCCGACAAGAAGGGCGAGCTGCTCGGCAACGGCTTCTCGACCACGGGCGGCAACTACTTCGCCGGCAAGGACGGCAAGGACGCCCGCTACCCGATGCGCAGCGGCGCCGCTCCCAAGGGGCCGCACGAGTTCGCGCTGGACGCCCACACCGCGGACAAGGCCGGCTACAAGGTCGGGGACACCGTCCGGCTCTCCGTCGACGGACCGGTCCGCGAGCAGAAGCTGACCGGCATCTTCACCACCGACGACGGGACGGTCGCGGCCGGCGGCAGCCTCGCGCTGTTCGACACCCCGACCGCCCAGAAGCTCTTCGCCATGCCGGGCGGCTTCAGCGAGATCGACGTCAAGGCCGCGCCGGGCACCTCGCAGAACGCCCTGAAGTCCGAGATCGACAAGGTCCTGCCCAAGGGCGCCGCCGAGGCCACCACCGGCAAGCAGCTCGCCGACGACCAGGCCGAGATGATCGCCAAGAAGATGGACGGCATGAAGACCGGCCTGCTCGTCTTCGCCGGTATCGCGCTCTTCGTCGGCGTGTTCATCATCGCCAACACCTTCACCATGCTGGTCGCCCAGCGCACCAAGGAGCTGGCGCTGCTGCGCGCGGTCGGCGCCAGCCGCCGCCAGGTCACCCGCTCGGTGCTGATCGAGGCGACCGTCGTCGGCGCGATCGCCGCGGTCACCGGCATGGCCGCCGGTATCGGGATCGGCGCCGGACTGCGGGCGTTGATGAACAGCACCGGTGCGACCGTCCCCGACGGCCCCCTGGTGGTCTCGCCGTCCACCGTCCTGATCTCCCTCGTCGTCGGCATCGTCATCACCGTCCTGGCCGCCTGGCTGCCGGGCCGCCGCGCTGCCAAGATCCCGCCGGTCGCCGCGATGAACAGCGTGCACGCCACCGCCACCACCAAGTCGCTGGTGGTGCGCAACACCATCGGCGCGCTGTTCGCGGGCGCCGGTGCCGCCGGGGTGCTGGTCGCCACCAACATGTCCGACGGCAAGGCCGTGATGGGCGGCGGCGCGTTCCTCCTGCTGATCGGTGTGTTCATCCTGACGCCGCTGCTGTCCAGGCCGCTGATCGCGCTGGCCGCACCCGTGCTGCGGGCCTTCGGGATCTCCGGCGGCCTCGCCCGGCAGAACGCGGTGCGCAATCCGCGCCGTACCGCCGCCACGGCCTCCGCGCTGATGGTCGGGCTGACGCTGATCACCGGCCTGACGGTGATCGCGGGCAGTGTGCAGAAGAGCATCGACAAGATGGCCACCGAGTCGCTCACGGCCGACTACGTCGTCTCCATGGCCAACAACCTCCCGCTCTCCCCGGACGTGGCGAAGAAGCTCGACGGCCTGGACGAGGTCACCGCGGTCAGCCCGCTGCGCATCTCCTCTTCCCGGATCGACGGCAGCACCCAGTCCCTGACCGGCGTCAACGGCAAGGACTTCGGCAAGCTCACCAAGCTCGACTTCGCCAAGGGCGGCCTCGGCGACCTGCAGGGCGGCCGGGTGGTCGTGGACGATGCCACCGCCAAGAAGCAGGGCTGGCAGCCCGGTTCCCGCTTCCCGGTGACGTTCGAGGACGGCAAGAAGGGCACGCTGAGCGTCTCGGGCGTCTACCGGGGCAACCAGATGATCCACGGCATCATCGTGGACAACGCCACCCTGGCCCCGCATCAAAAGCAGGTCACGGACCGGCAGGTGATGGTCAAAACGAAGGACGGCACCAGTGACGCCGCCAAGGAATCGCTGGTCAAGGGGCTCGGCAAGAACCCGGCGCTCGCCGTCTCCGACAAGAAGGACATCTCCGAGGCCATCTCACAGATGTTCAGCCTGATGCTGAACATGCTCTACGGGCTGCTGGCGATGGCCGTGATCGTCGCGGTGCTCGGTGTCATCAACACCCTGGCGATGTCGGTCTTCGAACGCTCGCAGGAGATCGGCATGCTGCGCGCCATCGGCCTGGACCGCCGCGGCATCAAGCGCATGGTCCGCCTGGAGTCGCTGGTGATCTCCCTCTTCGGCGGCGTGCTCGGCATCGGCCTGGGCGTCTTCTTCGGCTGGGCGGCCGGTGAGCTGATCAGCGGCTCGCTGGCGACGTACGAACTGGTGCTGCCCTGGGGGCGGATCGGCCTCTTCCTCGGGCTGGCCGCGCTCGTCGGTGTGCTCGCCGCGCTGTGGCCGGCGAGGCGGGCGGCCAGGCTCAACATGCTGGCCGCGATCAAGGCCGAGTAGCCGGTGCCGCTGTGCCGGGCCCGACCGGGCCCGGCACCGCGCGCGTCAGGCGGACCAGGTGCGCGCGCGGAGCGGCAGTCCGGAGTCGCCGGCCTCCGGCGTCCGCACGGCCAGCACCTGATTGACCCCTATGCGGTTCCGCTCGAACGACAGGGCCGAGGCCGCCATGTAGAGCCGCCAGACCCGGGCCCGCCCCGGTGACGTGAGCCGCGCCGCCTGCTCCCAGTGCTCTTCCAGATTGGCCACCCACTGCCGCAGCGTGCGCGCGTAGTGCTCCCGGATCGCCTCCACGTCCCGCACCTCGAACCCGGCCTCCTCCAGCTGGCCGACGGTCCGGCCGAGCGGCGCCAGTTCGCCGTCCGGGAAGACATAGCGGTCGATGAACTCATCGACGTGGTAGGCCTCCTCGTCCGCGACCGGCCGCCGGGCGATCTGGTGGTTGAGCAGCCGCCCGCCGGGCTTGAGCAGGGAGTACAGCGCGCCGGCGTACTCCGCGTACTGCGCCCGGCCGACGTGCTCGGCCATCCCGACCGAGGAGATCGCGTCGAACGGCTCGTCGTGGACCTCGCGGTAGTCCTGCACCCGGATCTCGATCCGGTCGGCCAGCCCGGCCTCGGCGACGCGCTTACGGGCGAAGGTGGCCTGCTCCTCGGAGAGGGTGATGCCGACCGCCCGTACGCCGTACTCGCGGACCGCGTGCAGCACCATCGAGCCCCAGCCGCAGCCCACGTCCAGCAGCCGCATGCCCTCCTGGAGGCCGAGCTTGCGGCAGATCAGGTCGAGCTTGGCGCGCTGGGCGTCCTCCAGGGTGGCGACGCCCTCGTCGGCGGTCCCCCAGTACGCGCAGGAGTAGACCATGGACGGGCCCAGCACCAGGGAGTAGAAGCCGTTGCCGACGTCGTAGTGGTGGCTGATGGCCTCCTTGTCGCGGCGCAGGGTGTGCAGCGGCCCACGGCGCCGTCTGACCTCTTCCGCGGGCGGTGCCGGCGGGACGGGGGCGCCGGCCAGCGTCAGCAGCTGCCGGGCGGCAGCGCGGATCTCCGGGCGGGCCAGGGCGCGCAGCACAGCGGCGCGCTGCGGTGCGGGGCTGCCCGGGCGCTCCCAGATGAGTCCGGCGAGCAGGTCGAGCGCGGCGTAGAGGTCGCCCTCGATGTCGAGGTCGCCGGCCACCCAGGCCCGGGCCAGGCCCAGCTCGCCCGGCCGGAACAGCATCCGGCGCAGCGCGCGGCGATGACGGATGACGAGCGTGGGTGCCCCCGGCGGGCCGGACTCGCTGCGGTCCCAGGCGCGGATGCGCACCGGCAGCGGCGCACCCAGTACCTCCTCGGCGAGCTTGGTGAGCCGTCCAGCGACGTCGGCCATGTCGCACACCTCCGTGTTGACGAGTCGGGCGAAAAAGTTTCACCCACCACGTAAACGCCAATGGGGCGCCCAATTAGTCCCGTTCGCACGTAAGAGAACCGCACCTGCCCGCCTTTCGCCAGAGCGGACACGCCAAAGGGCGCCCGCCCCACGGATGGCGGACGCCCTTCGGGCTGGTCGGAGTACCCGACCGGGGTTTCAGGAAGCCTTGGCCTTCGGCTTGTCGGCGTCGGCCGCGGCAGCCGGCGCGGGCGCCGGCTTGGCCGCCTCGTAGAACTCCTCGCGGGGGTTCTCCATGGCGCCGAGCGAGACGACCTCGCGCTTGAGGAACATGGCCAGCGTCCAGTCGGCGAAGACCCGGATCTTGCGGTTGAACGTCGGCATCGCCATGCCGTGGTACGCGCGGTGCATGTACCAGGCGAGACGGCCCTTGAGCTTGATCTTCATCTTGCCCATGACGATCATCGCGACGCCCTTGTGCAGGCCCAGACCGGCGACCGCACCCTTGTTGGCGTGGCTGTACTCCTTCTGCGGGAAGCCCCGCATGCCGGAGAGCACGTTGTCGCCGAGGACCTTGGCCTGCCGCAGCGCGTGCTGCGCGTTCGGCGGGCACCAGGCGTTCTCGTTGCCGTTCTTGCGGCCGACCAGGTCCGGGACCTGGGCGTTGTCGCCGGCGGCCCAGATGTAGTCGGTGCCCTGCACCTGGAGGGTGGCGGCGGTGTCGACGTGGCCGCGCGGGCCGAGCGGCAGACCGAAGCGGGACAGCGCCGGGTTCGGCTTGACGCCCGCGGTCCACACGATGGTGTTGGAGTCGACCTCGAGGCCGTTGTTGAGCTTCACATGGCCGTCGACGCAGGAGTCCATGCCGGTCTTGAGGTAGACCTCGACACCGCGGCTCTCCAGGTGCTCCTTGCCGTACGCACCGAGCTTGGGACCGACCTCGGGGAGGATCTTGTCGGCGACGTCGACCAGCAGGAAGCGCATGTCCTCGCGCTTCACGTTGTTGTAGTACTTGGCGGCGTCGCGGGCCATGTCCTCGACCTCGCCGACGGTCTCCGCACCCGCGAAGCCACCGCCGACGAAGACGAAGGTCAGCGCCTTGCGGCGAACCTCTTCATCGGTCGTGGAGTCGGCCTTGTCCAGCTGCTCCAGCACGTGGTTGCGCAGGCCGATGGCCTCTTCCACGCCCTTCATACCGATGCCGCTCTCGGCCAGGCCGGGGATCGGGAAGGTGCGGGAGACGGCTCCCATCGCGATGACCAGGTAGTCGAAGGGCAGCTCGTACGCCTCGCCGACCAGCGGGGCGACCGTGGCGACCTTGCGGTCCTGATCGATGGTGGTGACCCGGCCGGTGAGGACCTCCGCCTTGGGGAGCACGCGTCGTAGCGGCACCACGACGTGGCGGGGGGAGATGCTGCCGGCAGCAGCTTCGGGGAGGAAGGGCTGGTACGTCATGTACGAGCGCGGGTCGACGACCGTGACGGTCGCCTCGCCGTACCGCATCTGCTTGAGGATGCGGCGTGCCGCGTACAGGCCTACGTACCCACCGCCTACAACGAGGATCCTGGGACGCTCCGTGGTGCTCATGCAATCGAGTATCCACCCCCACATGGGGGGTCGCTCGTGAGCCCCTTCACAAGCATCCGGGGGGCGTCTGCTACACTCCGCCGGCTTCGTGATCGACGCCATAGTTCAAGAGGGAACCACCTTGCCATGGCGGGCGTTGGAGACCCCTGTTGATCAGGGATTGTGGGCCGTCGGACGACTGGACCACAGCCCGGGGGCACGCACCGCCAACTCCCCGGCCGCCGCGCATTCTCCGGGTCGAGAAGGCCCAGGACCTTCGAATAAGGGCCGGACGATCAGATTCTTCGTCCAAGGAGCGGTTTTTTCATGTGAAGGATTTCACGAACTTTCTCCGCGGACCTGCCCTCGGGGCCTTCCGGAGGCCCGAAAACGCGCTCAGACGGGCATCACACCCGCTCAAAGGGCTGCTCGGCAGAGGCCGTTGCCGACCTCTGCCGCACCCCGCGCCCGGCTAGTCGGCGATGCTCCAGGCGATGCCGTCCAGGATGTCGTGCTCGCTGACGACGACCTCCCCGGCGCCCGTCCGCTCCATGATCGACAGCAGCACGAGCGCGCCCGCGGCGATCACATCGACCCGGCCCGGGTGCATGACCGGAATGGCCGCGCGCTCGGCATGGGTGGAGGACAGCAGCCGGCCGGTGATCTCGCGGACCTGCGCCAGGGAGAGCCGGGAGTGGTGAATGGCCTCGGAGTCGTACTGCTTCAGGCCCAGCGCGATCGCGGCGACCGTGGTCACGGAGCCGGCCAGGCCCACGAGGGTGGCGGCCTCGCGCAGCGGGACGGTCTCCTCGGCGCGGTCCAGTGCCGCGGCGACATCCGCCTTTATGGCGGCGATCTGCCCGTCGGTCGGCGGGTCGCTGATCGCGCCCTCGTGCACCAGGTGCCGCTCGGTCATCCGTACGCAGCCGACGTCCAACGAGCGGGCGGCGCGGACGGCGCCGTCGCCGAGGACGAACTCGGTCGAGCCGCCGCCGATGTCGACCACGAGGAAAGGCTGAGCCAAGTCCGTCCGCCCGCTGAGCTCCTTGGTGGCGCCGGTATAGGAGAACTCCGCCTCCTGGTCGCCCGTGATCACCTCGGGCTCCACGCCCAGGATGCCGACCACACCGCTCACGAAGTCCTCGCGGTTCTCGGCGTCCCGGGAGGCCGAGGTCGCCACGAAGCGGACCTCCTCGGCGCCCAGTCCCTTGATCACCGCGGCGTACTCCCGGCAGGCCGCGAAGGTGCGCTCCAGCGCCTCGGGCGCCAGCCGTCCGGTGCGGTCCACGCCCTGGCCCAGCCGGACGATCTGCATCCGGCGGTCGAGGTCCTTCAGCTCGCCGGTCGCGGGGTCGGCGTCCGCGACCAGCAGCCGGATGGAGTTCGTACCGCAGTCGATGGCGGCGACCCGCTTCACGTGGCGTCTCCTTCGGGAGCGTCCTGGGCTTCGGGGGTGTTCCGGTCGTCGGAGGTGTCCTGGCAGGTGGTCACGCACGGCCCCTTCCGCCACCACTCCGGGAGCATCGCGAGGGCCTCGTCACCGAGCGGGTTGACACCCGGCCCGGCGGCCAGCGAGTGGCCGACGAGGACGTGCAGGCACTTGACCCGATCGGGCATCCCGCCGGCGCTCGGGAAGCCCTGGAGCACCTCGATCGCGTCCCGCCGCCGGATGTAGTCCTCGTGGGCCGCCCGGTAGGCGGCGGCCAGTTCCGGGTCGGTGGCCAGCCGCTCGGACATCTCCTTCATCACGCCGTTGGCCTCCAGCGTGCCGATCGCGGAGGCCGCGCGCGGGCAGGTGAGGTAGTAGAGCGTGGGGAAGGGCGTGCCGTCCTCCAGGCGCGGCGCCGTCTCGACGACATCCGGCTGGCCGCAGGGGCAGCGGTGCGCGATGGCGCGCAGCCCGCGGGGCGGGCGGCCGAGCTGCTGCTTGAAGGCGGCGATGTCCGCGGCGGTGGGCTCGGTGGGCTCGGTCTGGGGCGGGGGGGTGTCCATGTGCGCTTTCGGTGAGGTGAGTGGTGAGCAGGGGCGGGCGGGCCGTCCTGCGTCCGACAGTACGGGCCGGCGCCCGCCGGCGGTACGGGCCCGGCCCTACCGCTTGTCGGCCGAGTCGACGGCGTCCCAGAGATTCTCGTACCAGGGGGGCTGTGCGGCCTGCGGCCCCTTCGGTGCGGAGCCGGTGCCGGAGCCGTCCTGGACGAGGTATCCGGTCTCGCCCGGCATGACGTAGTGAAGGTGCCGGCGGGCCTGCTGGCGCACGTACTCCGGGTCCTGCCAGCGGGCCTTCCGCTCGCGCAGCCGCTCCAGGGCGGCGCCGGCGTCCTGGGCCTTGCGGCGCTGCTCGGCGATGTCGGAGCGCTGGGAGACGTACTGCCTTATCGGATAGGCGAGGGCGACGACCAGCGAGCACATCACCAGGGCCAGCAGGGCGGCGCGGCCGGTGAGGCGGTTGCGGCGGGGCGGGCGGGCGCGGTAGACGCGGGCGGCGGCCTGCTCGCCGAGCGCCTTGAGTCGGGTCGCGGTCGAGAACCGGTCCGCGGGCACGTCGTCTCCCCTTCACTGACGGACGCCTGACTGCTGAAGCAGACGCGTCCCCGGCAACGGTACGGGACCGTTGCCGGGGACGTACGGGGTGCTGGGCGGTTGTCTCGCCCGATCAGCCCTTGCCGCCCCGGTCGGCCGGGGCGGCGGGCCGCCGTGGGTCAGCTGCCGTGACGGAACCGCGGGAAGGCGGAGCGGCCGGCGTAGACGGCGGCGTCGTCGAGGATCTCCTCGATGCGCAGCAGCTGGTTGTACTTGGCGACGCGCTCGGAGCGGGCCGGGGCGCCGGTCTTGATCTGGCCGCAGTTGGTGGCGACGGCGAGGTCGGCGATGGTGACGTCCTCGGTCTCACCGGAGCGGTGCGACATCATGCACTTGAAGCCGTTGCGCTGGGCCAGCTCGACGGCGTCCAGGGTCTCGGTCAGCGAGCCGATCTGGTTGACCTTCACCAGCAGCGCGTTGGCGGAGCCCTCCTCGATGCCGCGGGCGAGGCGCTCGGGGTTGGTGACGAACAGGTCGTCGCCGACGAGCTGCACCTTGGCGCCGAGCTTGTCGGTGATGACCTTCCAGCCGGCCCAGTCGTCCTCGAACAGCGGGTCCTCGATGGAGACCAGCGGGTAGGCCGCCACCAGCTCCTCGTAGTACTCGGTCATCTCGGCGGCCGAGCGGTCCTTGCCCTCGAACTGGTACTTGCCGTCCTTGTAGAACTCGGAGGCGGCGACGTCCAGCGCGAGCGCGATGTCCTGGCCGGGGGCGTAACCGGCCTGCTTGATGGCCTCCAGGATGAGGTCGAGGGCCTCACGGTTGGAGCCCAGGTTCGGGGCGAAGCCACCCTCGTCACCGAGACCGGTGGACAGGCCGCGCTCCTTCAGGACCTTCTTGAGGGTGTGGTAGACCTCGGCGCCCCAGCGCAGCGCCTCGGAGAAGGACTCGGCGCCGATCGGGGCGATCATGAACTCCTGGATGTCCACGTTGGAGTCGGCGTGCGAGCCGCCGTTCAGGATGTTCATCATCGGGACGGGCAGGACGTGCGCGTTCGGGCCGCCCAGGTAGCGGAACAGCGGGAGGTCGCTGGCCTCGGAGGCGGCGTGCGCGACGGCGAGGGAGACGCCGAGGATGGCGTTGGCGCCGAGCGAGCCCTTGTTGTCGGTGGCGTCCAGGTCGAACATCGCCTGGTCGATCAGCCGCTGCTCGGTCGCGTCGTAGCCGACGAGCTCCGGGCCGATCTGCTCGATGACGGCCAGGACGGCCTTCTCCACGCCCTTGCCGAGGTAACGGTTCGGGTCGCCGTCACGAAGCTCGATGGCCTCGAAGGCACCGGTGGAGGCGCCGGACGGCACGGCGGCACGGCCGGTGCTGCCGTCGTCGAGGCCGACCTCGACCTCGACCGTGGGATTACCTCGCGAGTCGAGAATTTCGCGGGCTACGACGACGTCGATCGACGGCACGTTGTCTCCTTCGTGGGTGTCTGGCGTTCTGCTGCATGAGCCTAACGGCCCCGGGCGCGTCCGCCTGCCCTTGGCCCGCTCCGTGGGACGGAATTGCGGAATGAAGAGCCCAAAGGCCCAGTTCACAGGACCTTTGGGCCCTTGTTCGCCAACCGGGACAAGGTGTGGATCGCGGCCGGTCACCGGCGTGCGGTCGCAGCGGATCTCACCCGGGCGCGACCCCGGGTGTGAGAAACCCCGCCGCGGCGCGCTGGGGGAACGGCGCGCCGGGCGGGGCTGTCTCACGGAGGAAGCGGGCCCGCCGCTCGGGCCTGCCGGAGTTCCGGTGAGGAGGTGGCTCAGACGTTGAGCTTCTGGCCCGGAAGGATCAGGTTCGGGTTGCCGCCGATGACCGACTTGTTGGCCTCGTAGACCGACTTCCAGCTGGTGCCGTGCGCCTTGGCGATCTTGGCGAGGGTGTCGCCCGCCTTCACGGTGTAGTTGCCGTGGCCCATGGACTTGCGCTCGGTGGAGCGCGAGGCGCGCTTCTCGGGGGCGGCCGGGGCCTTCTTGGCCTCGGTCTTGGTGTCCTGCTGCGGGGCGGACTTGGTCTGCGCCGAGGAGCCGGAGGTGTCGACGTTCGCGGCGGGGCCGCCGGCGGTCAGGTTGCCGGCACCGGCGCAGGTCCAGGCGCCCGGCCCCTGGATGGCGAGGAGCTTCTCGGCGGCGGCGATCTGCTGGCTCTTGGAGGCCAGGTCGGCGCGCGGCGCGTACTTGGTACCGCCGGCGGCGGCCCAGCTGGAGTTGGTGAACTGCAGGCCACCGTAGTAGCCGTTACCGGTGTTGATCGACCAGTTGCCGCCGGACTCGCACTGGGCGACCTTGTCCCAGGTGCTGACGGAGGCGGCGGAGGCGGAGGTGGCGCCCATCAGCGGGACGGCCACGGCAGCACCGGCGATACCGGCGAGGGTGGCGACGCGGACGGCCTTGGAGGGACGACTGTGCTTGCCTTTGTTGATCAGCATGGTTCGTTCGTTTCCTCACCGACGCCTACGAGGTGAGCTGTCGGGTTCGGGCTGTGAGTGGCCCGGCCGTATGCGCTTCCGCATCTGGCTTCACCCCAAGCCGGTCGCCCGCTTTCACGGGCGGGGCCGGCACCTACCTTGGTTCCCCCGCTCCTGCCTACGGCGCTTGCGCGTCAACTGCCCCCGATCACCGGCAGGATTCGGCGTGTGACCGGAGGGCCCGCTTTGGCGAGCGGTCCTGACGTTAAGCAGCAACCCCCTTGGTGTTCAAACCCCACCATCTGAACCAAGTTGCCCGATTCCGATCACGAGTGGGGCACATCTCCGCAGGTGGGGGCAGGTGCGGCGAGGGTGGACGGTTCCGGGCCCCCTGAGGTCAACGAGACCCTTGTCTCACTTTCACCAAAGGGGGCGAAAGGGGATGAACTAGCCCGCGTTCTGCCCGAGATCGAGCACCTGGCCGGGCTGGATCAGGTCCGCGTCGGAGCCGATCACGCCCTCGTTGCGGTCGTAGAGCGCGGTCCAGCCGCCGGGCAGCCGGTGGGCCGTGGCGATGGCTGACAGGCTGTCACCCGGCCGCACGGTGTAGTCGCCGTCGGCCGCCGGGCCCGTACGGTGCGCGTCGCCGCCGCGCGAGGCATGCCGGCCGCCGGCGCCCCGGCCGCCGCCCTCGTCGCCCTGCCGGCCCTGACCGCTGCTCTGACCGGCTTCGTCGTCCGCACCGCCGCGGTGCCTGCCCGGTGCGGGCCGCTCCTGCGGCGTGCCGGAGGTGTCCGGGCGGCTGCCGCCGTCGGACGGGTCGGCGGACGGCGAGGGGTCCTCGTCCCGGTTGCCGGACGCGGGGTCCTCGTGCCGGCCGCCGGACGGCGCGCCGTCGGACCGGTCGGACGTGCCGGGCCGGTGGTCGGCGCGGCCGGGGTCCGGCGCGTCGGACGAGGGCGTCGACCCGGTCGACTCGTCGGACGACCGGCCACCCGGGTCGTCGCCCGGCTCGTCCTGCGTGCCCGTGGCGTCCGAGCCGTCGTGCATGCCGGAGGATCCGGGCTGGTCCCAAGGGTCCGGGGAGTCGGACCCGTCGGACGGGTCGGGCTCCGGGGTGCTGGTGCTGCCGGGGTTGACCTCCGGCGCACGGCCGTCCCGGGTCAGCCCGGCGCTCTGTGCGCAGCTGCTCCAGACGTCCGGGCCCCGGTGGTCGAGGATCGACTCGGCCACCGCGATCTGCTGGGCGCGGCTGGCGAGGTCGGGGCGCGAGGCATAGGCCGAGCCGCCGTAGTTGTCCCACATCTCCTGGGTCAGCTGGAGGCCGCCGTAGTAGCCGTTGTCCGAGGCCGCGCTCCACACCCCGGCGCTCTCGCACTGGGCGACCTTGTCCCAGGTCGTGGTGTCGGCGGCGTGGGCGCCGCTCGCGCCGAGCAGCGGCAGGGCGATGCCGGCGCCGGTCACTCCCGCCGTGACAAAGATGGCCGGTGCCTGACGGGGGCGACGGTGTCGGCCGGTCCCGGAACGCATGCGGATGCCTTTCGCGCGGTGGAGTTGTCGGACGAGTGGTCCGACGGGCTTCCGGCCGGGGCGGGCAGGGCAGCACCGTTACACCGGTTGACCGCGCCCCCGCTTCGGCCGATCGAATGAAGCCTGTCGATCGTCGATCGAAAGGTAGCCGGGGTCACGAGTAGTCACAAGCCGGTGTAGCGCAGATCACGCAATGGTCACGCGGCTGACGCGCTGTCAAATATGCCCTTGCCGCTGGTCAGGAGCGCTCGGCGGTGAACTCCACCGGCAGCGACCGCAGTCCGCGCATGATGAGCCCGCCGCGCCAGCGCAGGTCGTCGGGTTCGGCGGCGAGCCGGAGGTCCGGAAGCCGGGTCAACAGCGTGGCGAGGGCGGTCTGTCCTTCGAGCCGGGCGAGCGGCGCGCCCAGGCAGTAGTGGATGCCGTGCCCGTAGCCCAGATGCTGGTTGTCCCGCCGGGTCAGGTCGAGGACGTCCGGCTCGTCGAAGCGCTCCGGGTCGCGGTCGGCGGCGGCCAGCACCACCAGGACCGGGTCGCCCGCGGCGATCCGCTGCCCGCCCAGCGTCAGCTCCTCGGTCGCGAACCGCCAGGTCGCCAGCTCCACGGGGCCGTCGTAGCGCAGCAGTTCCTCGAGGGCGGTGCCGAGCAGGTCCAGGTCGCCCGCCTCGATCGACTTCTGCAGCAGCTCGCGCTGGGCGGGGTGGCGCAGCAGCGCGTAGATGCCGTTGCCGATGAGGTTGACGGTGGTCTCGAAGCCGGCGAAGAGCAGGATGAAGGCCATCGCGGCGACCTCGTTCTCGGTGAGGTGCTCGCCGTGGTCGGAGGCGCGGATCAGCGCGGAGATCAGGTCCTCGTCGGGCTCGGCGGTGGCCCCGAGGGTCTCGCGCTTGCGGTGGATCAACTCGGCGAGATAGCCGCGCATCTTCTTCACGGAACGGGCGACGCCACCGCGCGGTCCCTTGCCGTGCCGGATCATCATGCCCGCCCAGTCGCGGAAGTCGTCCTGGTCCTCGCGCGGGACGCCCAGCAGATCGCAGATCGCGTAGATGGGCAGCGGGAACGCGAACTCGTGGATCAGATCGGCCGCACCGCGCCCGGCGCCGCCCGGTTTGGCGATCATGGCGTCGATCAGCCGGTCGGTCAGCTCCTGGACCCGCGGCGCGAAGGCGGCGACCCGGCGCGGGGTGAACGCCTTGGAGACCAGCCGGCGCAGCCGGGTGTGGTCCGGGGGGTCGATGTTGAGCAGGTGCGTCATCAGGTTGGCGCTGCGCTCCCCCGGGATGCCGATCTTGCCCTTGCCGTGCGCGGACTCGCTGTGGTGGACCGGGTTCTTGGACAGCCGGCCGTCGGCCAGCGCCTGCCGCGCCTCGGTGTAGCGGGTCACCAGCCAGGCCTCGACGCCGCTGGGCAGTCGGGTCCGGTGCACCGGCGCATGCTCCCGCAGCCAGGCGTACGCCGGGTACGGATCGGCGGCGAACTCCCAGGTGAACAGCTCGGGGACGGACTCGGGGAGGGGCTGGGCAGCAGCCTCGGCGGCGATCTCGGCGGACGCTGCGGCCGGGCAGCCGGCCGGGGCGTCGGCGGCGGTGACCTGCCGCGGGCCGGGCCGGTGGGACTGGTGGGACTGGTGGGGCACCTTCCGACCGTAACCGGTGCGCGCGGCACCGCGCGCCCGCGCACCGGTCCGGACCCCGCAGGCCCGTCCCCTACTCCGGGTCCACCCCGAGCGCCGACAGGAACGCCAGCGCCGCCGGCGACGGTCCCTGGGCGCTCCACACCACCCGCTCGGTCCGCTCGGGCGCCGGCCGCACCCGTACGGCGCGCAGGCCGGGCAGCCCGGAGGCGGTGGGCTCGGGGACCATGCCGATGCCCAGACCGGCGCGCACCAACTGCGCCAGGAACTCGACCGAGGTCACCTCGAACGCCACCTCCGAGTCGAGGCCCGCCGCACGGAACGCGTCGTCGCGCTGCCGGCGGGCCGCCGATCCCGCCATGTAGTCCACGAAGTTCTCCCGCGCCACCCGCGCCAGCGTGGTCCACTCCCGCCCGGCCAGCGGATGATCCGGCGGCACCACCGCGACCAGCTCGCTGCGTGCCAGCTCCTTCTCCCGTACGCCGGTGGTCCGCGCGGTGGGCACCATCCCGATGAAGGCGACGTCCAGCGCACCGTCGCGCACGCTCTCCACGAGCGGTTCGGTCATGTCCATCAGCAGGCTGATCTGCACCTGCGGATACCGGGTGTGGAAATCGCCCAGCTCACGGGCGAGATCGACGGCCCCGACGGTGGAGATCGCCCCCACCGCCAGCCGGCCGCGCACCTCACCCGTGGCCGCCGCGACCTCGGCGCGGGCCCGCTCGGCCGCCTGGAGCGCCTGCCGGGCGACCGGGACGAAGGCCTCACCCGCGGCGGTCAGCCGGACGCTGCGGCTGGTCCGCTCGAAGAGCCGGGCGCCGAGCTCCTTCTCCAGCCGGGCGATCTGATGGCTGAGCGCGGACTGCACCACATGGCAGCGCTCGGCGGCGCGGGTGAACCCGCCGGTCTCTGCCACCGCCACCACATAACGCATCTGTTGCAGCTCCACACCATCGACCCTAGGCCACACCCATCTCATTTCGAGATGTTTCCGATGAAAACGATGTGTTGGACTCATTGATGTGCGTCGCCCAGGGTGGGGAGTGTCCGCCGCCACCGTGGCCGCGGGCGCACAGGGGAGGTCGGTCGTGAAGACCACGCACATGAAGGAGCCGGTCACCGGGGATACCTCGGCGACGGGACCGGGACTGGGGCGCGGCACGCTGCTGCTGATGTCGGTCGCCACCGGTCTGTCCGTCGCCGGCAACTACTTCGCGCAGCCGCTGCTGGACGTCATCGGCCGCGATCTGCACCTGTCCGCGGCCGTCGCCGCGCTGGTGGTGACCGTCGCCCAGGTCGGCTTCGGGCTCGGACTGCTGCTGCTCGTACCGCTCGGCGATCTGCTGGAGCGGCGCCGGCTGGCCGTCACCCTGACCGCAGCCACCGCCGTCTTCCTCACCGTCACAGCGAGCGCCCCGAACGCCGCGCTGCTGCTGACCGGCACCGCGCTGACCGGACTGACCTCGGTCGCCGCCCAGGTCGTGGTGCCCTACGCGGCGACCCTCGCGGCCCCCGCCGAACGCGGCCGGACCGTCGGCACCGTGATGACCGGACTGCTGCTGGGCATCCTGCTGGCCCGCACGGCCGCCGGGCTGCTGGCCGAGGTGGGCGGCTGGCGGACCGTCTACTGGGTCAACGCGGCGCTGATGCTGCTGATGGCGGTGCTGCTGCGGCTCAGGCTGCCCACGCTGCGCACCCCGGCCGGGCTGCGCTATCCGGCGCTGCTGCGCTCCATGCTGGCGCTGTTCGGCCAGGAGCCGGTGCTGCGCTGGCGGGCGGCGCTCGGGGCGCTGACCTTCGCGGGGTTCAGCGTGCTGTGGACGGCGCTGGCCTTCTTGATGTCCGGCCCGTCGTACGGCTGGCAGGAGTCGGCCATCGGGCTGCTGGGTCTGGTGGGCGCGGCCGGTTCGCTGTCCGCGTCGGCCGCCGGGCGGTTGGCGGACCGCGGTCTGGTGCACCACGTCAGCGGCGCCGGGGCGCTTCTGCTGCTGGGGTCCTGGGCCCTGCTGGCGGCCGGCGGGGCGGGCGGCGGCTGGTCGCTGGCGGCGCTGCTGGCCGGGGTGATCGTGCTGGACCTGTCGGTCCAGGCGATGCACATCAGCAACCAGCACCTGGTCTACGCGGTCCGCCCCGAGGCCCGTAACCGCCTCAACTCCGCCTACATGGCCAGCTACTTCGCCGGCGGTGCGGTGGGCTCGGCGCTGACCTCGGCGGTCTGGACCGCGGGGGGCTGGAGCGGGGTGTGCGTCCTGGGGGCGGCGCTGGCGGCAGCGGCGTTGCTGGTCTGGGCCGCGGATCTGCTGATCCGGCGCCGCGCCCCGCGCCTCAGCGGCAGCTGACGGTCCTCACACGGCGCCGCCCTCCGCGGCCAGCACCGCGTCCCGGTAGGCCCGGGCGGCCGCCCGCAGTGCCGCTTCGGGGTCCACCCCGTCCGCCTCGGCCCGTATCGCCATCGCCAGCAGCTCATAGCCGATGCCCCGGCCGGACGGCACCGCGACATCGAGCCCCGCCGCCCGCGCCCGCGAGGCGAGCTTCGCCGCCAGCGCGAGACCGGGCTGGGCCAGCGGAACGCCCTCGGTCACCGACTCCCGCTGCTTCTCCTCGGCCTTCCTCCGCATCCAGTGCGCCTTGACGTCCGCCGGGGTCGCCGCGTCCTCCTCCCCGAAGACATGGGGATGGCGATGGATCAGCTTCTCCACGATCGTGCCCGCCACATCGTCGACGGAGAACGGCTCGTCCGGGTCGTCCTGGGCGATCCGGGCGTGGAAGACGACCTGGAGGAGCACGTCCCCCAGCTCCTCGCGCAGCTCCACCCGGTCGCCCGACTCGATGGCCTCGACCATCTCGTACGCCTCCTCCAGGCCGTACTTGGCGAGGTCCTGGTGCGTACGGATGCTGCTCCACGGGCACTCGGCGCGGATCCGGTCCATGACCTGGACGAGATCGAGGAGGCGGGCGCCGGGCAGGTCGTAGGAGCCGGGCAGCAGCTCCAGGTCGGGCATCGTCTCGCGGCCGGAACCGGCCAGCCGGGCCAGGCCGTCGGTCAGCGCGCTCTCGCCGTCCGCGGAGGTCAGGACGACGGCGGTGCGCGCCTCGGGGACGCAGTAATCGACCAGCTCGCGGGCGGTGAGGGACGCGGTCTCCACCTCGATGCCGGCCTCGCGCAGATACGGCAGCTGCGGATGGCCGGCATCGGCGCACAGCACCCGCTGGGCCGCGCGCAGGATCTGCCACGCGGGCCAGGACAGCAGTCCGGGGGCGACCCGGTGGCTGGTGGTGAGCAGGACCAGGCGGCCGGTGCCGGTGCCCTCGGGGCGGGCGTCGGCGCCGGTCCGGGCGGCGGAGGCGTCAGCGTTCACGCCTCGAACGTAACGCACCCCACCGACAACGCCGGCGCCGCCCGGCGGCCCGGACCCGGCCGCCGCCGCGGGCCCCGGCCGTACAGCCCCGTCAGGCCTGTTCCTTGGCGGACGCCGGGGTGATCCACGGTTCCTTGGTCTCGCCGAGGATGACCTGCTGGTCGTCCCACTTGCCGAACCGCGGATTGACGTCGATCCCCATCGAGCGGGACGTCTTGCCCAGCGCCCGGGCGAGCTTCTGCTGGCCCTGCGGCGTGCCGCGGTCCGCGCCGAGGTGCTGGGCGACGCCGTCGAGCAGCAGCTGGTTGTGGACCATGGTGTCGATCTCGTCGGGCGCGATGCCCTGCTGGAGCCACATCGCCTGCAGCCGCTCGGCACCGCCGGCCTGCCGCTCGGCGCCGGCCCGCCACCGCTGGACGTCGGCGCGGCTGACCGTCACCCCGGCGTCCTTCGCGCTGCGCGCCAGCACCTCGTCGAAGATCATCCCGTTGAGGGTGGCCAGGCTCAGCCGGCCGGTGTTCATGACGAGCTCGCGGCCCTGCGGGGACTCGGCCTGGGCGGTGCGCACGTCCTTCACCTTCGCCTGCAACTGCGAGACGGTGATCCGCTTCCCGTCCACGATGGCCGCCGCACCCGGATGCGCGGCGCTGCCACAGGCGGCGAGCAGCGGAGCCGCGGCCAGCAGTGCGGCGGTGGCGGATACGGAGAGCGCTGTCCTACGGCGGAACACATGGCCTCCCGGCAGATCGTGCGACGAAGTCTCGACCTTGGTGGATCGATGCTATGGAGTCGGCGTGGCCTGAGCCACTGCTTCGGGCAACGATCTGGGACGGGGCGGGTTTCTCCGTCGGGATCCGCACCGAATCCGCTGTGCCGCGCGCCCGGGAGCCGCACGCCGACCCGCCACCCGCGGCCCGGGCCCGCCCCGTCCGGGAACAGCCCCCTCCGGGAACGGAGCCGCACAACCCCACGTCTGACTCACTGCCGGGCCGGCCCGGGCAAGGAAAAGACAGGGCGTCGGTTCGAGTATCTTTTCGAGCTGGGGGAGAGTGAGGATCCGGATGAACACGGCCGCAGCAACGGCTGGGGATGCCCCCGGACGGGTTCCGGGAGCCGACGCCGGTACCGGTGTCGTACCACCACAGCGGGCGGCCGCGCCGGACGAGCCCTCGGTCGCGGACGACGGCGCACCGGCGGCGGTGCGCGACCGGCTGCGGCGCACCGCACACCGGCTGCGCGAGCGGACCGCTCCCCTGCGCGTCCCGCGTCTCGACCCGTACTGGACCGCCGGGTTCTTCTTCCTCGCCTATCTGGTGCTGGCCTGCTGGCGGTTCCGCACCCTGTCCACGTCCTCCTGGGACCTGGGCATATTCGAGCAGGCGATACGGGGCTACGCCCACTTCGGGGCCCCGATCGTGGACCTCAAGGGGCCGGGCACCAACATCCTCGGAGACCACTTCAGCCCCGTACTGGTCCTGCTCGCCCCCATATACCGGCTGTTCCCGTCCTCTCTCACCCTGCTGATCGCGCAGGCCGCCCTGTTCGCGCTGTCCGTGCTTCCGGTCACCCGCGCCGCGGCCCGCTCCCTGGGCCGCCTCCCGGGGCTGGCCATCGGCGTCGCGTACGGGCTGTCGTGGGGTGTGCAGAAGGCCGTCGACTTCGACTTCCACGAGATCGCCTTCGCGCTGCCGCTGATCGCCTTCGCGCTCGAAGCGGTGCTGCGCGGGCGGTGGACCGCGGTGGTCTGCTGGGCCGCGCCGCTGGTGCTGGTCAAGGAGGACCTCGGGGTGACCGCGGCCACCATCGGTGCGCTCGCGCTGATACGTACCCGGCGGGCCAGCCCGCTGGCCATCGGCCTGGTCGCCTTCGGCCTCAGCGCCACCGCCGTCACCCTCGGCGTGCTGATACCCGGCTTCAACGGCTCCGGCTCCTACGACTACTGGACCAAGTTCGGCGGCGAGGGCGGCGGCGCCGCGATACCCCTCGCCACCGCCCTCCGCACCACACTGTGGGTCCTGCTGCCCACCACCGGGCTGCTGGCACTGCGCTCCCCACTACTGCTGGTCGCACTGCCCACCCTGGGCTGGCGCTTCCTCTCCCACGAGCCCCACTACTGGGGCACCGACTGGCACTACAACGCCGTGCTGATGCCGGTGGTCTTCCTCGCACTGATCGACGCGCTGCCGCGGGTCCGGGTCTCCGCCCGCCCCTGGCTGCGCTCCTACGCCCACCACCTGCCGGCCGCCGTACTGGCCACGGCCCTCGCGCTGACCACCACCCTGCCGCTGAGCCGCCTCACCGAGGCGGCGACCTACCGCACCCCGCCGGACGCCGTCGCCGCCGAGAAGCTGCTGGCACGGATACCCGACGGTGCGAGCGTGGAGTCCGACATCCGGCCACTGAGCCGCCTCACCGGCCGCACCCGCGTCTTCTGGACCGGCGACACGGGTGGGCTGTCGCCCGATTACGTCACCACCCAGCTGCGAGCTGACCGCACACCGCGGCAGATGCTGGCCGACGTCATGGGGCGCCACCCCCGCTCCACGTATGTGCTGCTCGGCAGCGCGGGCAATCTGTTGGTGTTCCACCGCACCTCTGCGCGGTGAGTGCTGCTTCCCACGTTGCCGGGTTTCCCGCCGTGTTTGTTCCGTGGAGTTTTCCCCGCCTTCGGCGGGAGCGGGGTGGGGTTGTGGGGTGGGGACCCGGTT
>NZ_SDIG01000076.1:0-29696 GCF_004122755.1 Streptomyces sp. TM32 | reverse complement strand
CCCCCATCCGCCGTCGAACCACGTCATTGCCCTCGCCTCCCAGCAGGAACCGCTGCGGCCTGCGGAACCACGCCTTCAAGGATCGTGCGCCCGAGCCCGTGGCGGCAGGGCCTCGTGGCCCCGAAGCCGGGGGCCGAACGGGTAACAGGGGGCCGTGGGCGGGACCGGTGAGGCGCGGCGTCACCGCGACGCCGGTGGGCCGGGGGCGGGTCGCCCGTGGCTCAGCCGACCGGCACCGTCGTGGCGTTCTCCCGCTCCATGGATCCCGACCAGGTGCGTCGCGGCGGACGTCCGACGAACCTCCCGAAGAGCAGCGCCGCCACGGTGGCCGTGAGCACCCCGGGCACCATCTCGTAGATGCCCGACTGGAGCGGCCCGAGGAGCGGGTCGATCTGCTTCCACAGCACGACGGTGACCGCCCCGGTCACGATGCCCGCCATCGCCCCGGCCCGCGTCATCCGCGGCCAGTAGAGCGACAGCAGGATCACCGGGCCGAAGGCGGCGCCGAATCCCGCCCAGGCGTACGCGACGATGTCCAGTACGGCGCCGCCGCTCAGCGCGATGACGTAGGCGACCACGGCAACGGCCACCACGGTCGCCCGGGCCGTCAGGACCAGCGCGGCATCCGAGGCCTGCCGCTTGACGAACGCCCGGAAGAAGTCCTCGGTGAGAGCCATCGCCGAGACCAGCAGCTGGCTGTCCGCGGTGGACTTGATCGCGGCGAGTACGCCCACCAGCAGGATGCCCGCGACCCAGGGGTTGACCAGCTGGGCGCAGAGCGCGATGAAGACCGTCTCGGGGTTGTCCAGCGGCTGGTCGAGCGCGGCGATCCCCACCAGACCCACGAGCGAGGCCCCGGTCAGGCAGACGACGACCCAGCCCACGCCGATCCGGCGGGCTCTGGGGATCTCGCGGGTGCTGCGGATGCTCATGAAGCGCACCAGGATGTGCGGCTGGCCGAAGTAGCCCAGTCCCCAGGCGAGCAGGGAGATCACTGCCACGGCGCCGAGCGAGTGACCGGACGTCCAACGGCTGCCGTCGAAACCGGCCTTGGCCCCCATGTCGAGGAGTGCGGCGCTCTTGTGGGTGAGCGCACCGTGCAGGGCACCGAACCCGCCCAGCAGTCCGATGCCGATCGCCGGGAGGGCCACCGCCGCGCCGAACATGACCGTGGCCTGCACCGAGTGCGTCAGACTCACCGCGCGGAAACCGCCCAGGACGGTGTAGACGACGATCACCACGGCGAAGACGGTGAGCGCGAACTCGAAGCCGCCGCCGAAGATCCCCTCGAACAGCACGCCGCCGGCCAGGAGGCCGCTCGCCACATAGACGGTGAAGAACACGACGATGACGGTGGCCGAGAGCAGCCGCAGCATCCGGCTGCCGTCCTCGAACCGTTCCTCCAGATAGGCCGACAGCGTCTTGGCGTCCCCGGCCAGCTCGGTGTACGTCCGCAGCCGCGGCGCGACCAGCAGCCAGTTGAGATAGGTGCCGATGGCCAGACCGACGGCGATCCAGCTCGCGCCGATGCCGGCCGCGTACACGGCACCCGGCAGCCCCAGGAACAGCCAGCCGGACATGTCGCTGGCCCCCGCGGACAGCGCCGCCAACGTGGCACTCAGCCGGCGCCCGCCGAGCGCGAAATCGGAGAAGGTCAGGGTGTCCTGATACGTCCAGAAGCCCACGGCCACCATGGCGAGCAGGAATATCCCGAATGTGATCATGACCGGTACGATCAGGTGTGTCACCACTGCTCCCTCGTTACAGGCACTGCCATGTCGTGCACGGGCCCCCGTTGGGGATCCCACGAGGAAGTCCCGAAGCGGGAAGGCTCCGGCGCGAGCAGACGATACGGACACACCAGCGGGAGCGGCACCCTTTTGACAGATGTCCGTGGCAATCGCCGTTTCGCCGTCCCCGCAGGCCCAAGGCGGGAGCGGGGTTCAGGACCATACCGTGGACTGTCCGTCCGGAGTGCCAACACCCCGTAGTTGGCGACGACTTGATATCTCCGGCCGTGCGGCGAGGGGGCCGGCAGGGGGCGTGCCGGGCGCCTGGCCGACGGGGGACGGGGCGGTTTGGCGGGTGGGGTGCCCCGGCCCGGCGCCGCGCGCGGGCGCATCCGAGGTGGTCGTCGAGGCGTCTTGCCGGAACGGCACAGTGCCGGAACGACACAGTGCCGGAACGACACAGTGCCGGTCCGACGCCGCGCGGGGCCCGCAGCGGTGTCGCCTTCCGGTTCGGGAGGCAGCGTCACCCGTCCGGTCATAGCGTGAAGACACGGGCCGAAGCGTCCCCACGAGGGAGTACAAGGGGTGATGGGCAATGACCGAGTCAGCGGAGCGACGGTCGCGGGACCCCGGGGAACTGGGGCGGACGACCATCGCCGACAGCGTGGTCGAGAAGATCGCCTACCTGGCGGCCGGTGAGGTGGCAGGGGTGCACGCCCTGGGCAGTGGGCTGTCGCGCTCGGTGGGCGCCCTGCGCCAGCGCGTACCCGGGGGAGGTACGACCACCACGCACGGCGTCAAGGTCGAGGTGGGTGAGAAGCAGACGGCGGTCGATCTGGACGTCGTCGTCGAGTACGGCGAGGTCATCCCCGAGGTGGGCAGGGCCGTGCGCGAGAACGTGATCTCCGCGGTGGAGCGGATGACCGGCCTCGAAGTCGTGGAGGTCAACATCGCGGTCAGCGATGTGCGGCTCCCCGACGAGGAGGAAGAGCCGGAGCGGGTCCGGTAGCCGTCCGGGGTGTCATAGCCCCCGTGAGGGGACCCCGTGAGGGCGTGCCCTACGGGGGTCCCCTCACGGGGGTCCCGTCACGAGGGTCCCCTCACGCCGTCGGGCCGCCCGGTACGCGGGCCACCTCGGGGGATTCGGTGTCCAGCGGCACCGACCAGGAGCTGACCAGACCCAGCTGGACGCCCTGCCGCGGCAGGACCGCGTCCAGCAGCCAGTCGGCGGCCACCCGCACGCGGTTGTCCGGCATCGCCATCAGGTGGTAGCCACGGGTGACCAGGCCGGCGAGTGGTCCGGAGAGCGGGAAGTGCAGGGGGTTGGCCGCGGCCTGGAGCCCGCCCAGGTCGACCATGAAGCCCAGGTCGTGGTGCCGATACGCGCGGGGCGCGCCCCGGCCGCAGGACGCCGCGACATTGCGCGCCGCCACCTTGCCCTGCCGCTGGGCGTGCTGGGCCGTCATCGGCGTCACTGCACCGGGCCGGGTCAGGTCCGGGACGGCCGCGGCGTCACCGCAGGCGAACACCCCTGGCCGGCCGGGCACGTTCAGGAATTCATCGACGCACAGCCGTCCCCTGTCGGTGGGCAGCCCCAGGGAGTCGACCAGCGGGTCGGGCCGTACGCCGACACACCAGATCAGGGAACGGCTGGCGACGAACTCGCCGTCGTCGAGCAGCACTCCGTCCTGGGTCGCTTCCTTGACAGAGGTGCCCGTACGGACGTCGACGCCCTGGGTACGCAGGACCCGCTCGGCGGTGCGCGACAGCCGCTCGTCGAGTTCCGGCAGCAATCGGTCGGCGATGTCCAGCAGCAGCCAGCGGGGGCGGGGCCCGTCTCGCAGCCCGGTGTTCTGCCGGGCCAGCGCATCGGTGAACCGCACGCCCTGGGCGGTGACTTCGGTGCCGGTGTATCCGGCGCCCACCACCACGAAGGTGGTCCTGGCGGACCGCTCCGCCGCGTCCTCGGTCGCACCGGCGAGCTCGATCTGCCGGGTGATGTGGTCGCGGAGGAAGAGCGCTTCGGGCATCCCGCGGAAGCCGTGGGCGTGCTCGGCGACGCCGGGTACGGGCAGCAGCTTGTTCACGCTGCCGACGGTCAGGACGAGCCGGTCGTACGGCAGGGAGCCCTTCCGCTCCTCGGGGTCGGTGTAGTGCACCTGGCGGGCCTCGAAGTCCACGTCATGGGCCGCTCCGAGGACGAGCCGGACGCCCGGCAGGGTCCCGGTGAGCGACACCGAGATCCGGCGGGGTTCCAGGATTCCGGTCGCCACTTCCGGCAGCAGCGGCACGTACAGAAAGTAGTCGTTGGGGTTGAGGAGAACGATCTCGGCAGCTCCCTTGGCCTGCCGGGAGAGCGTGCGGGCACATTCGTAGCCGGCGAACCCGGCTCCGACGATCACGATCCGAGGACGACGTCGATTCACGTGGGCTCCTGCGGTCGAGGATGGTCGCACGGTGGACCGGGGCGGCCGTCGGGTCCGTGACGGGCCGGCGGCTCGCGCCTCCGCACCGGCGGGGTCGGTGTCCTTCCGGCTTTCCGGCCTGCGACCGGGTACACATGGGCGCCCGCTGTTCTCATTCTGGGGGCACGGGCACCCGGCCGGCTCGTTGAGGCTCGTTGCGGGAGGGCACTGAAAGCGGGTGGTCTACGGTGTACAGGCCCTAGACCTCGCCGCCCCCGCCGTCCCCCGCGTTGTCCCGGGTGATGTGTACCGCCGCCTCCTCCGCCGAGGCGGCTCCGCCGTCGATGCCCACGTCGCGGGCGGCGATGTCATTGCTGCCGCCGCGCCAGAATCCCTCGTCGGAACCCACGAGCCGGCCGGCCCGCTCCTCGCCGCATTCGAGATCGGTCGGTTCGCCCACCCCGCCCGGCAGATCACCGATTCCGTCGCCGTCGGGTGCGCAGACGTCCGGCACCTCCACCGCCAGGCGGTGGTCGAGCGTCTCGCGGTCGTGCAGCTCCCGTGCGGTGGTCCCGTCGTGATTCACCACGAAGGGCCGCTCCGGAGGCGAATAGCCGGTATCCAGCGTCGCATCGAGGTCCGGCTCGTCCAGGGCGTCTTCCATGTCGAGTTCGTTGGGGTTGTCCTGGGGATCGGACCTGGGCGGCTGATAGACCTCATCGCCCATCGTCTCGTCGGACATAACCGCCCTCCCTCTTCCCGTCCACTGGCCCGGCCGCGGGGTGCGGCAGGTGCCGATACACCAATTGTCCGCCTCCCGGCGCCCGGCGGCAGCGCCAGGGGGCACGGACCGGCCACGGCCTCAGGAGCGCCAGTGTTCCGTGGTGATCCCGACGGCTTCCGCGATGCTCTGCACATTGCCGAACCGCTCGTGTGCGGGCAGCCGCTCGGCCATCGTGACCAGCCGCTCCGGGGCGTTGTTGCGCCGGAGGGTCTCGATGATCGCGTTCCGGTCGGCCGGATACAGGCTCCGCCCGAGGTGCCGGGCGAATTCGGAGCGCAACCCGACGTCCTCCTCGGTCATCCCCCGCGGTGTCCCGCCCCGGAAGTCGCTTTCGGGGGACCACGCCGCCACCGGCTGGTCCTCGCCGGCCGGCTGGAGTTCGTGCTCTTCCTCCAGCCACAAGGAGCGCTCCGCCGTCAATTGCCCCCGCAGTTGCCGCTTCATCACGTCGTCCCGGGCGGGGCCGGTCTTGTCGGTTCCGTGTTCCATGACCATGGGTGCCTCCGGCTCTACGGGTCGTACAGACCCGACGTGTTCCTCCCAGTTTCCCTGGTCCCCCAGCCCTAACAACCCGGCAGCGGCCGTTTCAAGCATGCACACGGAAATGGCCGGAACGGGCACGGAACGTGATTGCGGAGGCATATGCCCGCAATGCATATGCCTTTCCGGAACGGGAATTCGTAGGACAGCCGGCTGCTTACCGGCGAATGCCGGCTGCGCACGGATGCGGGCCGCCCACCGACGACCACGCATTGCACGACAGGAGAATCCGCGGAATCCGAGGAAGCCAAGGAGGCAGTGCCATGCGAATCTCGCTCCTGCAACCGGTCATCGACCGGCCCGGCCCCTGGGCGTCCGTCTATGCCGATACCTCGCACGCTGCCGAGGACGCCGCAAAACAACAGGAGTTGAGGGCAAGTGCCACCACGGCGCAGTTGTTCGCTCTCGGCGCGGACGAGGCCACCTGTGGTGCGGTGCACGAGGCCCTGCTCACCCGCCGTGGCGACCCCGGAACGCATGCCGGGCGGGCGCTGTTCGCCGCCCACGGTGCCATCGTGCTCGACACGCCGCTTCCCGGCCCTCCTGCCGTCCCCTTCGCGGCCTGGGGGCCGGTGCCCAGGGTGACGCCCTTGCTGGCGGCGATCGGCGACGACCCCGTCTGCCTCGTGGTCCGCCTGGACCGTACGGGAGCGGACTTCGCCGTGGTCGGCGAGCGGGGCGGCGGGGCGGAACGGGGCGACGCCCGCGCCGCCCGGGAACGGTCCGAACGGCATCTGAGGACCGCGGCGGACCACACCCGGGAGCAGAACGCCGAGGAGATCGCCGACGCGGTACGCAAGGAGTTCGAGAGCAGTGGTGCCGAGGCCGTCGTCCTGGTCGGTGAGGCACCCGAACGCCGGCTGGTGCACGGCAAACTGCCCGAACCACTGCGCGCCCTGACCTACGAGAGCGAACACGGCGGGCGGGCGCCGAGCGCCGAGAGCGACTTGGTGGAACGGGACATCGCCCAGGTCAGGGCCGCGCAGGAAAGCGACCACATCGCGCAGGTGGCGGACCGCTTCCGCGCGGGTGCCGGCGTCGGCGGCAAGCACGCGAAGCCGCACTCCGCGGCCGGCCTCCCCGCGCTGGTCGAGGCCGCCCGGGAGCACCGGATCGACACCCTGCTGGTCAGTCCGCACGGCGCGGACAGCGCGCGGCAGGTATGGGTGGGTTCCGATGCCGACCAACTCGCCGTCCACGGAATGGAGTTGCCGAATCTGGGCGAGCTGCGTCCGGCTGCCGCACGGGCGGACGACGCCCTGGTGCGGTCGGCGGCCGCGCACGGCGCCGACATCGTGGTGATCCATGACCCCGAACGGGCACCGGCCGGCGGCCTCGGCGCCATCCTGCGCTGAACGGACGAGACGCCCTAGCTCTGTGCCTCCGCCGCCACCGGCTTCGGGATCAGGAAGGACGTGGCGATGGCGGCGGCCAGGATGACCACGCCCGCGATCATGCCGGCGGTGTAGCCGCCGGACGACGCCGGATCCGTCGGCGTGGCCGCCGTCTTGACGGCGTAGAGCACCGCAAAGCTCAGCCCCGCGCCGAGGTTGAACGCGCCCGCGTTCAGGCCGGGCAGAAAGCCCGGGTTCTCGGCGGGGGAGAGGACGATGCCCAGCCCGTTGAGGACGATGTTCGCCACGCCCGCGTAGGCCACGCCCACCAGGACGGACGTCACCAACAGCAGGACCCGCGAGTGGCTGTGCATCGTGAGCAGCATCAGCACCACCGTCGCCACCGAACCGGCCAGGCCCAGCCGCAGCACCCGGCCGTAGCCGAAGGTGGCGGCGAGCCGGCCGGCCAGCGGGCCCATGGCGAGTCCGGCGAGCGCGTACGGGGACAGCGTCCACCAGGCGGACTGCTCGGCGCTCATCCCGAGGCCGGCCTGGGCGTCCTGGGCGAAGGCCGGGATCAGCCCGTTCATGACGGCGAAGACGCCGGTCATGGTGAGCACGGTGGTCAGCAGGGTCGCCCAGGTCGCGCGCTGCTTGAGGTGCCGGGTGGCGACCAGCGGATGGCCGCTGCGGTTCTCGGTCCGCCAGAAGAGGGCGAAGGCGGCCGCGGCGACCACGAGAAGGACGGCGATCAGCGACCAGTTGGCGGCGGCGAGCTTGCCCGCTTCGTTCAGCGCGGTCAGCAGCGAGCCGACCGAGAGCACCAGCAGCGCGACACCGGGCCAGTCCATCCGGCCGCCGACGGGCGCCTTGGACTCGGGGGTGAGCGTGGCGACCAGGACGGTGGCCACGGCCGCGACCGCCGCCATGGCCCAGAAGACCGAGCCGAAGCCGTGCCGGTCGGCGAGGTAGCCGCCCGCGAGCGAGTCGACACCGGCGATACCGCCGTTGACCGCGGTGATCACGCCGAGCAGGGTGCCGTAGCGCTTGGGCTCCTGCACCTCCACCCGCAGCATGATCAGACACAGCGGGACGACCGGACCGCTGACGCCCTGGATGACGCGCCCGGCGAACAGCAGCGGCACGCTGCTCGCCAGCGCCGCGACGACACATCCGACGACCATCAGGCCGAGCATTCCGGCCAGCACGCGGCGGCGGCCGAGGACATCGCCCAGCCGCGGGAGAAACAGCGAGAACAGCGCCGCCGAGGTGAAGAACGCCGTCTGGGTCAGGCCGATCTCCGCCGAGCTGGCGCCGAGCGAGTCCTCGATGTTCTTCAGCGCGGGGCTGAGCATGCTGGCATTGAGCTGGAAGGCGAAGCAGGCCGCGAGCAGCGCGGTGACCAGCACGCCTATGCGGACACCGGAGCCGCCGGCCGCCGCCCCGACGGGGCGCCGAGAGGTGGAAACGCTCATGCCTCGACGTCACCGATCCGCTCAAGTGCGTCCACGACGAGGTTCCAGAACCGCTCGTGGTCGAGCGTGACCGCGACCTGGGTGGTGCAGTCGGCCGGGGCGGGCGCACGGAAGTCCGTCACGGTCATCCCGACCGTCAGCGCGCCGCGCAGCTCGATGTCCACCGGGGCCTTGCGCACGGTCATCACGTCGGGGTCGATGACGTAGGCGACCGCGCACGGGTCGTGCACCGGCGGGTGGTCGAAGCCCTGGTTCTCGCGGTAGGCCTCGCGGAAGAAGTCCAGGAGTTCCCCGACGAACCGGGCCGGGCGGGTGCCGACCGCGGCGATCCTGGCCTCGACCTCGGGGGTGGCCAGCGCCTGGTGGGTCAGGTCGAGCCCGACCATGGTGATCGGCCAGCGCTCGTTGAAGACGATGTGTGCGGCCTCGGGGTCGATGATGATGTTGAACTCGGCGACCGCGCTCCAGTTGCCCTCGTGGTAGCCGCCGCCCATCAGCACGACCTCGCGGACCCGCTCGGCGATCCGCGGCTCCTTGCGCACGGCCAGCGCGATGTTGGTCAGGCCGGCGGTCGGGACGATGGTGATCTCACCGGGCTCGTGGGACATCACCGTGTCGATGATCAGGTCCACCGCGTGCCGGCGGTCCAGCTCGAAGGCCGGCTCGGGCAGGTCCGGACCGTCCAGACCGGTCTCGCCGTGGATGTCCGGCGCCGTCTCGATGGCCCGCACCAGCGGACGCGGGCAGTCGGCGGCGAAGGGGACGCCGGTGATCCCGGCGATCCGCGCCACGGACAGGGCGTTGCGGGTCACCTTCTCCAGCGTCTGGTTCCCGACCACGGTCGTCACGGCGACCAGCTCGACCTCGGGATTGCCATGTGCCAGGAGCATGGCGATCGCATCGTCATGCCCCGGGTCGCAGTCGAGGATGATCTTTCTGGCCAACGGAAGAGCCCCTTTGCTCTGCTTGCTCGGCTGCGTGGAAAGGCAGCGCGGAGTGGTGGTGTGTGCGGGCCGACATGGGCTCCGGCGCACAGCGCGTCCGGCGGTCACCCCATGGCGAGCCCGGGCGGGGAGTCAGCCGGCGAGCGAGCAGCATGGGAAAACGTTCTCCGGAAACTTGGCCCATGGACGTGCCGGTTGTCAACGGTTCAATCTCTGGCCAACCGCACGTTTTCGGGATGAAAGGATGGCGGGATGACCAGGAGATCCCGCTCTCATGGGACAACGATTGCCAGGAGTTCAAGGGGGCGTATGCTCCCTCCGGTTCGGGCGGGCCGGACGAAGGGAGCCGGGAGACGGTGGCCGAAGTCACGTTGAGGGATGTCGCGCTGGCCTCGGGCTGCTCCGTCGCCACGGTCTCCCGTGTCCTGGCCGGCACCCGCCCGGTCGGTGCCGAGACCGTACGCACCGTCCGCGCGGCCGCCGAGCGCCTGGGCTACCGGCCCAACCACGTGGCCCGCGCCCTGCGCAGC
Source organism: Streptomyces sp. TM32 (assembly GCF_004122755.1). Taxonomy (NCBI): domain Bacteria; kingdom Bacillati; phylum Actinomycetota; class Actinomycetes; order Kitasatosporales; family Streptomycetaceae; genus Streptomyces; species Streptomyces sp. TM32. The sequence continues at coordinate 19,954 of NZ_SDIG01000076.1, read as the reverse complement.
CGGACCACCGGCACCGTCGGGCTGGTCCTGCCGCAGATCACCAACCCGTTCTTCCCCTCCCTGGTCCGGGAGCTGGAACATGCCCTGCACGCCGAGGGCCGGGCCGTGCTTCTCGCCGACTGCGACGACGACCCGGTCACCGAGGCGGCCCGGATCGGCGCGTTCCTCGGCCGGCAGGTCGACGCCCTGCTCCTGATACCCGTCGACGAGCGGCGCAGCCGGGAGGCGGTGGCAGCCGCGGCCGCCCAGGTGCCCCTCGTACTGCTCGACCGCGGATGCGGCCCCGGCGTCGCCGACTCGGTCGCCGTCGACAACGCGGCCGGTATGGCGCTGGTACTCGATCACCTGGCGGCCACCGGCCGCCGCCGCCTCTGCTTCGTGGGGGCGGCCGGGACCGCGTCGGCGGCGGTCGAGCGGCGCGCGGCCTACGAGGCGGGAGCCGCGGCCCTGGATCCCACCGCCCCCGGGCGGGTCGAGCTCGGCGACTTCTCGGTGGCGTGGGGCCGGGCCGCCGCGGACCGCGTCTGGCCGTCCCGGCCGGACGCCGTGATCTGCGCCAACGACCTGATCGCGGCCGGTGCGCTGCAACGCCTGCGGCAGCTGGGCGCGGACGTGCCGGGGGAGGTCGCCGTCACCGGCTTCGACGACATCCCGCTCGCGGGCCTCGCCGATCCGGCGCTGACCACCGTCCGCCAGCCGGTCGGCGAACTCGCCGCCGAGGCCGCCCGCCTGCTGAGCCGGCGCCCGACCGACGCGGACCCGGCAGCGCGGCGCACGGTCCGGCTCGCACCGCAGCTGGTCGTACGGGGCTCCAGCGTGCCGGTCGGTGCGCCGCCGATGCCGTCGCTGATGCCCCTGCCGGGGCTGACCGGGGGCGGCGGGGTGCGCGCTCGAAGTGGGAATTCGACTGACGCGACATCAAAATAGCCGTAGAAGTTGCCCGTTGGCCTTCTGCTCCCACACGCCGCTCCATCGCGGCCGCACCCTCTTGACCGTACTCGGTCAGGCAGTAAAGTCTAGACCAATTGGTTGCACCCTCGCGTCATCCATCCCCCCTCAACGAGGCCTCCCCGAGCGGACATTCGGCACTCGGCACCCGGACTCGGCACCCGGCGTTCGGCATTCGGTACCCGCCATCCCGCCAGCCGTCCTCCGCCCGCCGCTATCCGTCGTACGACGCCGTCGGCGGCGTCGGTCCGTAGCTCTCGCGTGGGTGGCCTCCCTCGCGAAAGGGTTGACATGCACAAGAAAAGAAGGCTGGCACTCGCCATCGGTGCGGGCATCGCCCCGTTGCTCGTCGTCACCATGCCGGTCAGCCCGGCGAGCGCGCACGGATATGTGTCCTCGCCGCCGAGCCGGCAGGCGCAGTGTGCGGCGGGCACCATCGAGTGCGGTGCGATCAAGTGGGAGCCGCAGAGCGTCGAAGGCCCCAAGGGGCTGACCAGTTGTAGCGGCGGCAACAGTCGGTTCGCCGAACTCGACGACGACGCCAAGGGCTGGAAGGTCACCCCGATCGGCCGTTCGCAGACCTTCAGCTGGCGGCTGACCGCGCGTCATGCCACCAGCACCTGGCAGTACTTCGCCGGAGGAAGGAAGGTCGCCGAGTTCAACGACGGTGGTGCGCGACCGCCCGAGACGGTCTCGCACACCGTTGACTTCGGTGGCCTCACCGGGCGGCAGAAGATCCTCGCGGTCTGGAACATCGCCGACACCGCGAACGCCTTCTACGCCTGCATCGACGTCACCATCGGCGGCTGACCCCGCCGCCCCTCCCACCCCCGTTCCCCCTTCCGTCCCCGTCACCTCGTCTCCCTGCGCCGGTCACATGCGGTGAGCAGCACCGGCGCAGGACGACGAGGCCGGTGCCGCAACCCGTTACGATCGGCCCATTCATGGCCGTTGAGCGTGGCCGCTGCCGGGAGGAAGAGATGGGCCTGTTCCGCCGAGGACCGAAGCGGGATTCCCGCGACCTGGCACGCGACGGGGAGTTCAGCTTCTTCTCCGAGCGCGAGGGCGGCCTCTTCAGATCACAGGTCCGGCAGGCCTTCGCCGAGCAGGGGCTCGAAGTCACCGCGTACGCCGGCGTGGTCACCGACTCCGCGGGCCGGCAGTTCGGGCTGGGCAACCTCGCCGCGGTCTGCCACCGCGACCGGCGTGGTGAGCGCAGCTGGCCCGCGCTGATCCGGGATCACGTCGGCAAGGTGCTCCGGACGATGGACGGCCCGCAGCCGCTGGAGATCCTCAGCGAGGACGAGATCCGGGCCTGCCTCTACCCCCGGGTCGTCGCCCAGGAGACGCTCCCCGCCTCGGACTCCTTCCGCTACGGCCGTGCCCCGGCGCCGGGGCTGCGGGAGGTGCTCGCCCTCGATCTGCCCGAGGCGGTGCAGATGCTGAGCGAGGACTCCCTGACGGACCTGGGGGACGTGGCCGAGCTGCGGATCCGGGCGATGAACAATCTGCGGGCGCTGCCGGTCGAGGGGCATGAGACCGTGCGGCGCGGTGACGGCTCCGCGTTCGAGGTGCTGCTCGGCGACTCCTTCTTCACCGCGAGCCGGGTCCTTGTCCTGGACGAGCTGGTGGAGCGGCTCATGGGCACCGGGCTCACGCCGGACGGTGCGCTGGTCGCCATGCCCTTCCGGCACCAGCTGGCGTTCCACCGTATCCACGACGCCCGGGTCATCCCGGCCCTGCAGGCCATGGCGCAGTTTGCGGCGGCCGGTCACGAGGACGCGGCGGGGGCCATCAGCCCCAGGGTGTTCTGGTGGCGCCGCGGCGTGATGACCCCGCTGAGCGAGCCGGACGGCAACGGGTTGCGGGTGGTGGCGGACGCGGAGTTCCAGGAGATGCTGGAACGGCTGGTGCGGCGGGAAAGCTGACCGGCGAGGGGGATTCGGGGGCCGGTCACCGCCCCCGCTGCCGCGCGGCCGCGCCCACGCCGCCGCGCACAGAATTTTCTTACGAAATCTGCCCCATGCGGGGAACCTGCACGCGCTCCTACCCGTTTAATGAAGTGAGGCCCCACGCTCTCCCCCGTGCGTGGGGCCTCACTCTGTCTCCGGTTCCGCCGCTGTTGCTGTTTCTCCGGGCCCGTCGACCGGCTTCTCCGGGTGGTTCGCCCGGCGCCGGCTGCCCGGCCGACGGCCCGGACCGCTCGGCCTCAGCCGCCGAGACGCGCCTGCTCCTCCTCGGTGAACAGCCGCGAGCGGATCAGGAAACGCACGCCCTCCGGTGCCTCCAGGGAGAAGCCGCTGCCCCGCCCCGGTACGACGTCCACCGTCAGATGGGTGTGCCGCCAGCGCGCGAACTGGTCCGCCGACATCCAGAATTCCACCGGCTCCGGCACGCCCTCCACGCACAGCCGGCCCAGCAGCGCATCCGACGATCCCGTACGGAATTCCCCGGCCGGGTAGCACATGGGGGCGCTGCCGTCGCAGCAGCCGCCGGACTGGTGGAACATCAGCGGGCCGTGCTGAGCGTGCAGCAGGCGCAGCAGTTCCGTCGCGGCCGCGGTGAGCGCGATGCGCGAGGCGCCCGCTTCGGCCGGGGCATCCGGAGCGGTCGCCTCCCGCTCGTCGCCGCTCATCAGACGCGGCCCGATGTCATGGTGAAGCAGCTGACCAGCGGATTCTTGCGCCGAGTTCGGTACATGTGGGGTCCCTCTCTTGCTCGGCTCCTACGGAGGTGATGGCGCTGAACGGTGGGGTGGTGGCGGCGTGGCGGCGGTGGTGGCGGTCTGGCCCGGAACCGACCCGGAACCATGGCTCCGGTCGCCCGGGCCACTCATGCAGTGAACGCCCTGCGAGGTTGCGAGGTGGTTGCATGCGTGGGCGCAGTGCGGTCCCGGTGGCACCTCGCTGTTCGTTCACCACCCCCGGCCGTCACGGCACCAGATAGGGCGGCTCGGGATCCTTGAGGGGATCGGGGAGTTGGATGACGGGAATCGGTTTGTTGTGCGGCCAGCCGTTGGACGCGTCGTCGAAGCTGAGCTCTCCGCTCGCCGCGGGGACGGTGCTCGCGTCGTGCAGGTTGGTGAGTTCGTTGTACACGTCCTGGACGTCGGGCGCCTCGCTGGCTGTCTGGCCGGTGACATTGCGGGTGGCCCACACCGCGGTCAGTACGGCGTCGTGATGCATGATCGCGTATCCGTCGTCCATCACCGAGTCGTCGAACTTCAGATCCCGCAGGGCCTGGAGGAAGGGCTTGAAGCCGGCTGGGGCGTGGACGCCGCTGGTCCACTCGTCGGGACTGGTCGCGGAGGCGTCGACAATAGTGATCTTGTTGGCCTTGAGCAGCCCCTGCACCGCCGAGCCCTGGGCGAATGTGCCGGTGGCCCCGGTCATCACAGTGATCGGCTTGTCGTGACCGCATTGGCTGCGGGTGGACAGCGCACGGACGAAGTCGGCGAGATCACGGTCGCGCCCGGCGTAGAAGATCACTTGCGTCTTGGTCAGACAGATGTTGTTGACGGCGCGTTGGAAGAGCTTCGGAATGCCGGCGGGTTTGTGCCCCGTCGTGCCGACGAACGAAGCCCGCCGCCGGCCGATGTAGTCGCCGAATTCCTCGTCGAACGCCCTGCGCAGGGTTTTGACGTAGTTGTCGTCCCGGCTGTCGAAGACGAGGTAGCCGCGCTGCTTCGCCAGCGGGGACTCGGTCAGGAAGCGACGGAGTGCCTTGGCGTAGTCGACATTGGACGGGGACACCTTGAACAGACGTGGCGAGTTGAGATCGGTGGCGGTCAGCACCGCGCCGATCGTGGGGATCTTCAGCCGGCTGAGTTCGTCGGCCGCCGCCTGGGTCTCCGGGATGCTGACGCCCATGCCGGTGACCGCGACCAGCGGATGCTCACCCTTGGTCAACTCGGCCAGCTGTTTCACCACCGGCTGCCATTGGGTTTCGTCGCGGCCCTCGTTGGCCAGGACGAGCTCGATCTGCGGGGTCTTGCCCTGGATGCCGAGTGATCTGGTCGCGGGCAGCTGAGGGCAGCCGTTCGCCCGGCACTGTGCGATGAAGGAGCCTTGCAGGCTGGTGACTATTTCCTTCATGGGCAGCGCGCTGGTGTCGCTGTCCGTCAGGGGTGTCAGGACGGCGACCTTGACGTACGGGACGCGGCTCTTTCCCTTGTCGGGCTTCTCCCACTGCTGACGGACCCGTCGGTTCTCCTGCGTGATCCGGTCGGTGATCCCCTTGAGCTGCGGATCGAAGGCGTACGTCGTGTTGTCCATGAGGCCGACGCACTCGCGCTGCGCGCCCTCGCCGGCCCAGTGCAGACCGGGAACGCCCGGCGCGCAGCCGGTGTCCTCCTCGGCGGGCCAGAAGTACCAGAGTCCGCCGGCGAGGAGGACGAGGGAGAGCGCCAGGGCGCCGATACCCTGCCACCCCTTCCACCACGGGGGGAGTGAGTCGGCAGGTTGCGGGGTCAGATGCATGGTGCCTGCTCCTAGGGGAGGGGATGCTCCGGTGCGCTCACACGTACTTCGCGGCCTCGTGCATGAGCCCGATCCGGGTGGGCACGGAGCGCATGGCCAGGTCCTGGAACATCGCGTTGATGGTGCGGTTGAGCTCGGGGTTCGCGTCGGGCAGCCGATTGCGTGGGTCGGACGCCAGCCACAGCGAGATCACCAGCAGGGTCAGAGGCGTGTACGTCGCGAACGCGCGCGGCGCGAGCTCCGCGGCCAGCTCCTCCGCCCGCAGCGTGGCGGACTGCTCCGGCAGCACCGGTTCACGCAGTGGTGCGGCGGTGATGGTGTACAGCTCGTACAACCAGACATTGGTGTCGGAGAGTTCGACCAGGCGCTGGGCGAGATGCTCGATGACATCGTCCACCCGGTGCAACGCCAGTGAGTGGTACAGCACCTCCAGCGGGTGGCCGTGCTCGATGTGCCAGGTCCGCAGCTTTCCGTGGACGGCCGTCCAGCGGTCCGGGCCGGCGGCGAGCTCCCGCAACAGCAGCAGGCGGAGCCACGGGTGCAGCACGGAGCCGCCCCGCAACGGGTTCGGATGGACCCGTTCCAGATATCCCGAGCCGCGGCCGCCACGGGTCTCGGCATCCTGGGGGACGGGGTCGGTCAGCCATAATCGGGTCGCGACCACCCGGGCCAGCGAATCGCGGGTGTGCAGCTGGAAGCGGTCGAGGAGCCCCGCGTCGCACGCCGCGTCGAACTCGCGGGCGGCACAGCACTCGACGAGCGCACGCCGCTGGTCGTCGGTCAGATCGCGGAGCAGATACTCCCGCGCCTCCGCCTCCAGCGACGGCCCCTCGTCGGCGTCCGCCGCGGACGGTGTGGTGCTGGAGAGTACGGCGCGCAACAGCGCCTCCGGTCGCTCGCGGCCCACGATGCGGGCCGAAGCGGTCAGCAGCTGCCGGACGCTCCACGGATGCCCGTCGGTCAACCGGTGGGCGAGCAGCGGTGCCTCCGGCAGCCGCGTGGCGATGTTCGTACCGAGCTGGGCGGTCTCCCCGGCCGTCAGACCGCGCAGCTGGACGCAGTACCAGCGCCAGGAGCGATTCGGCGGCGGGTCGGGGACGGACCGTTCCCAGTCGGCGTAGCCGGCCTGTTCGGGGGAGCGGACCTGCACGCCCGCCGGTCCGGTGGCGAACATCCCCGGCACCCGGCCGACGTTCGAGGCGGCGGCCAGGGCCAGCAGCGGATCGGGCTCGCCGGCGGCGTCCCGGAGTTCCATCAGCAGGTCGAGGAACTCCCGTCCGCCGGGAGCATCGATGTTGTCCAGCAACACCACGCAGTTGCGGTCGCGTTGGCGCCGTGCGTACTCGCCGCGCAGATCGGCCAGGAACGCCTCGCACAGCCGCCGGTCCACCGCGGCCCGGTCCGCCGGGTCCTCGCTCTTGCTGAGCTGGTTGAGTTCGACCAGGGCGTCCATCGCGGCCAGCGGACCGGCGTACCAGCCGAATCCGGTGTGCCGGGTCACCCGCAGCGGCATGCTGGGCGGCTGCCGGATGAGGCTGGCCAGCAGGCTGATGCCGGGGATCCGGACGAGGTTGAGGTCCTGCAGCAGCCCGGCGACCGCGACGACCCGGTCGGCCGCGGGCTGCGGGTCCTGGGGCCCGCGCAGCGCCTGGCGCAACTGCTTCCTGGCCCGCTCGGGGTCCGTCGGATTGAGGAACAGTTCGGGGGCCACCACGAACAGGCCGAGCGTCAGCCGCGGGAAGAGCAGCGGGGTCTGCCGGGGAAGGCGGTGGGACAGCCCGTAGGCGAGGCGGCCGGCGACCTCATGGGGGCGGCGGGGCGCGGCGGAGCCGAAGTCGAAGTACACATGGGGACGCCGCGAGCCGAGGTAGCCGAGCCATTTCAGGGTGCTGGTCTTGCCGCTGCCGTGCGGTCCGACCAGAACGATCGCGGGGAGCCCCGGCCCCGGTGGCGCGGTCCTGTTGTCCTGTACGCGGGTGCGGCACTCCTCGTAGAGGGCCTCGATCCCCTGAATGCCCAACGGACGCTCCGCCATGGCTCATCCCCCCGGTTCCGGCCAGCGACATGACCGCTGGCTGATTACAGAAGGTTGGCACGCGTAAGCGCAACGTGCCACCGGTTCACCCAAGGTGCCGAAGGTGGCTCATGTTCCTGAGCGGAGGCGTGTGGTTCCGCCACCGGCCGGCCGCGCGGGCCGGGGCGACCGGGCGAACTCCCATGTCGCAAGACCCCGGGTCGGGCCGCCGAGCAGGACCACCGAGACGGCCTCCGCCACGCAGGGGGGAACGGGGAGCGGAGTGCGGGGCGCGGGGACCTCGGCTGCCCCGTCCGCGGCGGGCCGGCCGGCGGCCGGGGACGGGCCGGCGGTCGGGGACGGGCCGGCGGTCGGGGACGGGCCGGCGGCAGCGGCCTCGGACAGTCGGCGCAGGAGCCGGTCCAGGCCCCGGTGGTGCCGCGCGAACGCCCGTCGTGGTGCGCGCCGGCCGCGGGACTCCTGACCCGACAGCGCTTCGGCCCTGCCCACGTCCAGCAGGACCAGATGCAGGGGGCGGCCACGGCGCCCCGCTGCCCGGGCCATCCAGCGGCGCACCCACGGGCGGCTGCCGCAGTCGTGGACCAACAGCGGTCCGTCGCCCCGGAGTTCGCGGTGCAGCCAGCGGATGTGCCGCCACCGCGCCCAGGGTCGGTAGAGGCCGTACGGCAACCAGCCCGGCATCACTGCTTCGCAGGCGACATGGACGGCCCGCGGATCGATGACGGTCGCCTGCGCGGGGGCGCGGCGCAGCAGGGTGCTCTTGCCGCTGCCCGGCAGGCCGGACACCACGACCACGGCGTTCGCCGGATAAACCATGGTGAACGGGGACGACGGGGCCGGCCCGGTGTCGCTCCGGCCGCGCAGGTCGAGCAGTCCGTGGTGCCCCGCGAGGGCCGGCGCCTGGGGCGGGCCGGACGGCGCCGCACCCGCCTCCGGCATGCCAGGGCCTCTGCTGTGCACCGTTGCCTCCCCCGATTCCCCTTTTCGACGACATCGTCGCACGGCGCGGTGGGCGCCGCCCCGTACATGGGAGGGCGCGGACGCCGCGACCGCGCGGGTGAGCCGCGTCTCACCCGCGCGGCGCCCCTTGTTTATGCAACTCGTTGCATAGAAGGATCGGGGTATGGCGCTCGACCACGCGATCCTCGTCTCCCTGCTGGAGAAGCCGGGCTCCGGCTATGAGCTGGCCCGGCGGTTCGAGCGGTCCATCGGCTACTTCTGGACCGCCACCCACCAGCAGATCTACCGCGTTCTCAAGCGCATGGAGAGCGACGGCTGGATCGATGTCCGTGAGGTGCCGCAACAGGGCCGCCCGGACAAGAAGGAGTACTCCGTCGCCGCGCTCGGCCGGACCGTCCTCGCCGAGTGGCTGCACGAGCCGATCGAACCGGAGAGCGTCCGGCACGAGCTCGCGGTGAAGATCCGCGGTGCGGCCTTCGACGACCCGGCCGCGCTGATCCGCGAGGTCGAGCGGCACCGCCACAAGCACACCGAGCGGCTCGCGCACTATCTCGCGGGCGAGCGGCGGGACTTCACCGGACCGGATGCTCCCGAGGCCCTCGATACCGGAGAAGAGCTCCAGCACGTCGTGCTGCGCGGCGGCATCGCGTACGAGCGGATGACGATCGCCTGGCTGGAGGACGTGCTCGCCACCCTCCGCCGGCTCGGCACCGCCCCCTGACCCCGGCGCCGACGAACCACCCGCCGCCCGGCCGCCGCGCTCACCGGCACCGCCCGCACGTCTTTGACCTCCACCCTCCCCGACGAACCGGAAAGGCGAACACCATGGCCGACCCGCTGCTGTTCAACCCGCGGACCTACGACCCCGCGCACTTCGACCCCGAGACCCGCCGGCTGCTGCGCGCCACCGTCGACTGGTTCGAGGACCGCGGCAAGCGCCGGCTGATCGAGGACTACCGCTCCCGCGCCTGGCTGGCGGAGTTCCTGGAGTTCTCCACCAAGGAAGGGCTGTTCGCGACCTTCCTCACCCCGGCCTCCGCCGCCGACGGAAACCAGGACAAGCGCTGGGACACCGCCCGGATCGCCGCCCTCAACGAGATCTTCGGCTTCTACGGGCTCGACTACTGGTACGCGTGGCAGGTCACCATCCTGGGACTCGGCCCGGTCTGGCAGAGCGACAACGCCGCCGTCCGCACCCGCGCGGCCGAACTCCTCGACCAGGGCGAGGTGTTCGCCTTCGGCCTGTCCGAGAAGGCGCACGGTGCCGACATCTACTCCACCGACATGCTGCTGGAGCCGGACGGCGTCGGCGGCTTCCGCGCCAGCGGATCCAAGTACTACATCGGCAACGGAAATGCCGCCGGACTCGTCTCCGTCTTCGGCCGCCGCACCGATGTCGAGGGCCCCGACGGGTATGTCTTCTTCGCCGCCGACAGCCGCCACCCGGACTACCACCTGGTCAAGAACGTCGTCGACTCGTCGAAGTACGTCAGCGAGTTCCGCCTCGACGGCTACCCGGTTGCCGAGGCCGACATCCTGCACACCGGCCGGGCCGCCTTCGACGCCGCCCTCAACACCGTCAACGTCGGCAAGTTCAACCTCTGCACGGGCGCGATAGGCATCTGCGAGCACGCGATGTACGAGGCCGTCACCCACGCGCAGAACCGCATCCTCTACGGCCGTCCGGTCACCGCGTTCCCGCATGTGCGCCGCGAGCTGACCGACGCCTACGTCCGCCTCGTCGGGATGAAGCTGTTCAGCGACCGCGCCGTCGACTACTTCCGCTCCGCGGGCCCGGACGACCGCCGCTACCTGCTCTTCAACCCGATGACGAAGATGAAGGTGACCACCGAGGGTGAGAAGGTCATCGACCTGATGTGGGACGTCATCGCGGCCAAGGGCTTCGAGAAGGACACCTACTTCGCCCAGGCGGCCACCGAGATCCGGGGACTGCCCAAGCTGGAGGGCACCGTCCACGTCAACCTCGCGCTGATCCTGAAGTTCATGGGCAACCACCTGCTGAACCCGGCCGAGTACCCGCCCGTACCGACCCGCCTCGACGCGGCCGACGACGCGTTCCTCTTCCGGCAGGGACCGGCCCGCGGCCTGGGCGCCATCCGCTTCCACGACTGGCGCGCCGCCTATGACGCCTATGCCGCCGTCCCCAACGTCGGCCGCCTCCGCGAGCAGGCGGACGCCCTGTGCGAGTTCGTCACCGCCGCCGCGCCCGACGAGGAGCAGAGCCGCGACCTCGATCTCCTCCTGGCCATCGGCCAGCTGTTCGCGCTGGTCGTCCACGGTCAGCTGATCCTGGAGCAGGCGCGGCTGACCGGGCTCGACGAGGAGGTGCTCGACGAGCTGTTCGCCGTGCTCGTCCGTGACTTCTCCGCGCACGCCGTGGAGCTGCACGGCAAGGACTCCGCCACGGAGGAGCAGCAGCGCTGGGCACTGGGCGCGGTCCGGCGCCCGGTCGTCGACGAGGCCCGCTCGGCCCGTGTCTGGGAGCGCGTCGAAGCGCTGGCCGGTGCGTACGAGATGGCCCCGTAACCAGCGGGCAGACCCGGCCCTTCAATTCACCGCCCGTACGGACTCGGCCGACCCGACCCGACCCGGCCCGGGGTCGGCCGAGGCCGTGCGGGCCGGGAGCGAACGGGCGGCCCCGGGCGGAGCGCGGCGGGAGCATGCCGGGGCGCTCCGCGAACCTGAGTACCTACCCGCCGGCGCCGCGCCCGCACCCCCGTCGTGACACGTACGGAAGCACCGTCCGCCGACCTCGCCGCCGAAGTGCCGGACTGTGCCCGCGGCATGGGCCGCCGATGCCGGACGTGCCGTGCGATGCGCCCTCTCCACGCCCCGCATCCACCACGCATGCGCTGTTCACCACCGGTCTCCGCCGGCCGCGCGGACCGCGTCTCGCTTGCCGGTACGGGCCTTCACACCTTCTGCTGAAGGCCCCTGAGGCAGCCGTGCTGCCGGCCGGAATCGACAGATCCTTCTTTCGGACCGGGCGCGCCGGGCGCCCACGACGGAAGGACATGGCTATGCGACGCACCATCGTCGGCACCTGCGCCGCCCTCGCGGTTCTGGGTATCGGGCCGGCCGCCCCGGCCGTTGCCGCCCCGGTTCCGGTGACCGCGCTCAACTGCGATGGCGACACCTACAAGTGCACGGCCAATCTCCGTTACGGCGACAACAATTGGAAGGCCCGGTGGGACGCGTCCATCTTCCACCAGGCGAACCGCTCCGCCTCCCGCGCTCCCGTACCGGCGACGAGCCTCAGCTGTGACGGTGACAACGGTACCTGCGTGGCCACCCTGATGTTCGGTGACGGACGCTGGCGGGCCAGCTGGCCAGCGACCGTCTTCCATCCGGCACTCCGGTCCGCCGAGGGCAGGCTGGTCGCACCCGTGCCGGCGAACAGCCTGAACTGCGACGGTGACACCGGCCGCTGTTCGGTCAACCTCCAGTTCGGCGACGGGGGTTGGAAGGCGGCCTGGGCCGCCACCATTTACCACCAGCCGTAATCGACAGGCCCCGTGGGACCGGGGCCGAGGACCACGAGCAGGCCCGGGGACGAGCGATGCGCGCGTCCCCGGGCCGCGCGCTTGAGGGCCGCATGAGGCCGCATGAGGGACTGTGAAAAGCCGTGCCGGGCGGCTCGTACAAGAGGCCCGCGGAATAACGGCGCGCGCCGTTGCAGAATGCGGGAGTGACGCTCATCTACGTATTGTCATTTTGATCGCCGAACGCACCATTGCTGTCACGTACGCGCCTTTTTCTGATCTGCCGGGAACCTTACTGTCGCAGGCATCCACCATTCGACGGCAGTAACTTCCGCTCCGGACATATCCGTTCACGAATTGGCTCGTGCGCGGAATCGCAGCGGAGGCTGCCCAGGGAGAAGTCATGTCCGCAGTCGTAGAGCAGGCAGCAATTGCGCAGTCCACGGGCTCCTGGCCCGGCGGGGACGGGGGCGGGGGAAACTGGCCCAGGTATCCGAGACTCTTCGAGGCCATCCCGAACTCGGGCCCGAGCACCGGAATGAACCTCGTCAAGCTCACCGGATCAGGCCTGCAGAACACCAATTTCGTCACCTTCGGCGGCGTCCCCGCCACCATCGTCGCAGTCGACCCCTATGGTGCCTGGGTCACCGTGATCGCACCGGCGCACCCGGCGGGCACCGTCCCGGTCGTCGCCACCACCCCCTATGGCACCTCCAACCCGGTGTACTACACCTATGTGGCCGTCCCTCCGCCGGGCCCGACCGTCACCTCTCTCGTACCCACCAGCGGGCCCTCCTCCGGCGGCACCGCGTTCGCCATCACCGGCACCAACCTCACCGGCGCGACAGTCACCTTCAACGGGGTGCCGGCCACCGGAGTGTCCGTCAACGCCGCGGGCACCCTGCTCACCGGAACCACACCGGCCGGCCCCGTCGGCAACGTCCCGGTCGTGGTCACCACAGGGGCCGGAAGCGCCACAGTCCCCGGCGGGTTCACCTACACCGCACCTCCGCCCGTGGCGACGTCGATCTCGCCGACGTCGGGGAGTACGGCGGGTGGTACGGCGTTCGTGATCTCGGGGAGCGGCCTGAACGGGGCATCGGTCACGTTCAACGGGGTGCCGGCGACAGGGGTTTCGGTGAACGCCGCGGGTACGTCCCTGGTGGGCTTCACCCCCGCCGGAGCGGTCGGCACCGTCCCGGTCGTGGTCACCACGGCGGGCGGCAGCACCACCGTCCCCGGCGGCTACACCTACACGCCGCCGCCCGCGCCCGTGGCGACGTCGATCTCGCCGACGTCGGGGAGTACGGCGGGCGGAACGGCGTTCGTGATCTCCGGGAGCAATCTGAACGGGGCATCGGTCACGTTCAACGGGGTGGCCGCGACGGGAGTCGCGGCGAATGCCGCGGGTACGTCGCTGGTGGGCTTCACTCCGGCCGGGGCGCTCGGCAATGTGCCGGTCGTGGTCACCACGGCGGGCGGCAGTGCCACCGTCCCCGGCGGCTACACCTACGTGTGAGCGGCGCCCCCGCAGGCTGTGTGCAGGGACCGGCGGCGGCGAGGTAAGGGGCCGGCGCCGGGAGCCGCGGGGCGGGCGAGGTCGGTCCGCCCCCCGGCCGAGACGGCTCGGATCCGGCTGCGGCCCGTCAGACGGCGGGCCGCAGCCGGACCGGCAGGCGCTTGTGCCCGTAGGTGAGCAGCGAAGGCAGCGGCTCCAACTCCTCGGCAGGTACGGCAAGTTCCGCCTCGGGGAAGCGCGCGAACAGGGCTCGCAGCGCGGTGACGGCTTCGAGGCGGGCCAGCGACGCCCCCAGGCAGTAGTGGACACCGTGGCCGAACGCCAGGTGTTCCGGTCCCGGTGCGGTCCGGGTGAGGTCGAAGCTGCCGGCGCGGTCGCCGTGCCGGCCGGGATGGCGGTTGGCCGCGGCGTACGAGGCGAGGATCGCCTCGCCCGCGGGGATGACCTGTCCGTCCGGCAGCGGAATGTCCCGCACGGCGAAGCGCAGGGGCAGGTGCTTGATGGCCGGCTTCAGACGCAGGGTCTCCTCCACCACCTCGGCCCAGCCGGCGCGGCCGGCACGGACATGGGCGAGCTGCTCGGGGTGGGTCAACAGCGCGACGACGGCCTGATCGATGAGGTTGACGGTGGTCTCGTACCCTGCCGAGATCACCAGCAGGAGGGTGTCGCGCAACTCGTCGTCGGTCAGCGCCGGTTCCTCGCCCTCCTCCCGCGCGGCGATGAGCAGCGAGGTCATGTCCTCGCCCGGCTCGGCCCGTTTGGCGGCGATGAGCCGGTCGAGCACGGCGTAGAGGCGCGCCGTGTTCGCCGCCGATTCCTCGGGTGTGAGCGTGGTGGCGAACACCCCGTCGACGACGTCGCGGAAGCCCTCGCGCTGATGCGGTGGCAGCCCCATGAGGTGGCTGATGACCTGGATCGGCAGCGGATAGGCGAATCGCTCCCGCAGGTCGACCGGCTCGCCGGGCGCGGTGGCCGCCAGGTCGTCGAGCAGGCCGGTGACGATGGTCTCGATGTGCCCGGCGAGCGCGGCCACCCGGCGTGCGGTGAAGGCGGGTGCCACCAGGCGGCGCAGCCGTCGGTGCTCACTGCCGTACGCGGTGAACATGTTCTTCACCGTGATCCACAAGGCGAGTTGCCAGGTCGCACTGACCTCCTCGAAGCGCGGCCAGTGCTGCCGGGCGTCCTTGGACACGTCCGGGCTGGTCAGCAGTTCTCTCAGCAGGTCGGGGTCGCTGACGGCCCACGCGGTGACGCCGAGGACATCGACGCGGGCCGCGGGCCCCAGGGAGTGCAGCGCGCGGATTTCGGCGTCCGGGTCGGCGCCGTGGGCGTCGAGGACGAGGAGTTCGGGCTCATGGGGCATGGCGGACTTCCTTGCCTACGTCGGTCCGGTGGGTGAACGGGCGCGGCGCGCGGCGGCGGCCGGCAACTCGGCGGGGCGGGGTAATGGCAGGGAGGGCGCGGACGGTTGTCTCCGTCACCAAGCGTTGATAGCGCCGCCACGCAGGCTGCTGGGGAAGAACGCGAGGGCGCTCACCCCGGCGAGTGGCAAGTCATACCGGGGCGGCAGCGGCCGCAGTTCCTCCGGTCGGCCGGCCGGCCCGGACCGTGCGGCCCGTACAGGCGTGTGATCCGCGCCACTCTCCCGCGTCACGCTTTCCCCAACGCCGCAGGTCAGAAGCTCAACGTGAGCATCTGACTGCGGGCCGTCATATCCGGTCCCCGGATCTGATTAACAATTTCGGCTTCGCGAACGGTTTACGGACAAGAAAGCGGTCTCCCTGACGTCGCCCGGATGCCGGGGAGTTGGCCGCGACACCTCGAAAGGAGAGGCAGTGGACCACCAGTGGCCCTGGGACGCGCCGGCCATGGGCGGCGCGGCCAGGACGACTCCGGCCGTGCTCCGTGCCCGTGTGCGCGAGAGCACCCACACCGCCTCGCGGACCTGCGGCCCGCCGGCCTCCAGCCCCTTGCGCCCACCGGCCCGCGGACGCCGGTGGAGTTGCGAACGTGATCTTCGTACGCGGGTCCACCCCGGTGCCGTCCGCCCGCCCGTGGCAGGCCGAGGGACGGCCGCCCGGTGAGCGATTACGGAGACGGACAGCAGTTGCGCCCCGACCCGATGGACCGGCTCCGGGTCGACTTCACCGCCTTCTTCAAGGAGGTGCAACAGGGCTACCTCGGCTACGCGATACAGATGCTGCGGCACCGTCAGGACGCCGAAGACGTGGTCCAGATAGCCGGGATGAAGATCCATGCGAAATGGGACGAGTTCCTGGCCCACAGCAACTACCGGGCCCTGGGCCTGCGGATCCTGCGTGACGTCATCAAGGACCACATCCGCTCGCGCAACCGGGTGGCCCGCCGTGAACAGGCCGCCGCCGCGGAGGCCGGGCTCCACCAGTCCTGCGTCGACCAGATCCTGCACCTGGGCACCTACGACGCCCTCGACCGCGCCATGGACGAACTGGCCCGGCGCGAACCGGTGCAGGCGGACTGCGTCCGGCTCCGCGTGGCCCAGCTGAGCTACGAGGAGATCGCCGAGACCCTCGGCATCACTCCCGGCACGGCGCGCACCTACTACTCCCGCGGCCGCCAGCTCGCCAAGGACCTGGCCGCCTCCTATCTCCGGCACGATCAGGAAGGAGAACCGTCGTGACCATCGAAGACATTCTGCGAGCCGAAGCCGATGAGGTGGGTCGCGTACTGGCCGACCACGATCCTGAAGCCTTCACTCGCCGACTGGCCGAGCGGATCGCCGAGGCGCAGGGGCAGACGCCCGCGGCCCGGCCGGTCCCCGAAGGACGGCACGAGCGCGGCCCGGCGCCGGCCCGCCCCGGCCGCGCGCGGCCGCTGCCGCGGAGGCCGCGCCCCCGCCCGTTCCCCGGCCCCACGGCCGACCCGGAGGAGCTGCGCCGGCATCTGCGTACCCTCTGCGAGTCGGTGCTGCGCGGTGGGCACATGGGACGTCTGGAGAAGTTCGCCCGGGACTACGACGCGGCCGGCGCCCGGACGTTCGCGTGCCTGCTCTACTCCCTCAACCGCCACGAGGCGGCGGTCTTCTGGTGGCGGTTCGCCGCCGGCGCCGAGGACCAGCTCTCCGCCCATTGCCTGGCGATCCATCACGCGGCCGACGACAACTTCATCGACGCCCGGCTGTGGCGCACCATCGCCACCGCACTGGGGTACTCACCGCGCCGCCATCTGCCCAACCCGGCCCCCGGCGCCCCGCTTCCGGACCCCGTCTGGCTGCTGGCCCGCTCCGGGCCCGAGCTCCAGCAGTTCGCCGAGCCCCAGGCCCCGCTGCCCGTGGGGTGCGCGGGGCGCTGACCGAAGCGGAACGACCACTCACCCACGCCCCCACCACTCACCCACGACCCACCACCGACCAGGGAGAAGCCCATGAAGGACCGTGCGGAGGACGAGCCCTCCCTCCCGCGTGTTCCCCGGAAGCCACGGCGCCCGTGGCTCAGGAAGTACGCCCGCTTCACCGCGGCCCACGCCATCGAGGGCGCGGCCGGAGCCGTCATCTCGGCTCTGATGCTCTACCTGATCCAGCGGTAGCCGGCCGGGTCCGGGCAATCGGTGGTCGCCGGGCGCCGGTCGGCGGGTGCCGTGCGCCGGTCGGCGATTGCCGCGCCGGCCGGCGGTTGACGCGCGCCGGCGCGGGGCGGCCGTCGGCCCGGCGCCCGTGTGGTCAAGGACCGGCCGTTCGGCGGGCGTCGTGGTTAGTGGCTCCTCCGCCGGGGAGGGATTTCCCCATATGTGGCCGTACCGAGGCCAAGAGCACGAGGGGGAGGAGGCCGGATGGCAACGCAACCGGTGGAGACGCTCGATCTGTCGGCAATGGGGGAGGACTTCGTCCGCAATCCGTACGCGGTGTACGCGTCGCTGCGCGAGCAGGGCCCGGTACACCGCGTGCGTCTCCCGGAGGGCACGGTCGTCTGGCTGGTCGTCGGATACGACGAGGTGCGTGCGGCGCTCAGCGACCCGCGGCTGTCGAAGGAGTGGCGGCACGCCTCGCCCGCGCAGCCGATGCAGCCGGTGACCATGGGCGTGACGATGCTCCGCTCCAACGCGCCGCACCACACCCGGCTGCGCGGCCTGGTCGCCCGCGCCTTCACGGCCCGCCGGATGGCGTCCCTCACACCGCGCATCCAGGAGCTGACCGACGAACTGCTGGCGGCGATGCTCGCCGCGCCCGACGGCCGTGCCGATCTCGTCGACGCACTGTCCTTCCCCCTGCCGATCACCGTCATCTGCGAGCTGCTGGGCGTTCCGTTCCTGGACCGGGAGGCCTTCCGCGCCTGGACCGACGTCCTGCTCGTCGGCGCCGCGACGCCGGAGGCCGGGGAGGCCCTGGCAGCCATGACCGGCTATCTCGACGAGCTGGTGAAGAAGAAACGCGCCCGCCCCGGCGACGATCTGCTGAGCGATCTGATCGCGGTGAGCGACGGGGACGGCGACCGGCTCAGCGCGCAGGAACTCCTGGGAATGGCCCAGCTGTTGCTGATCGCGGGCTATGAGACGACCGCCAATCTCATCTCCAACGGCGTTCTGGCTCTCCTCACCCACCCGGCGCAACTCGCCGCGCTGCGCGCCGATCTGTCCCTCATCGACAACGCGGTCGAAGAGATGCTGCGCTACGAGGGACCGATCGAGACCTCCACCTTCCGTTTCACCACCGAGGCGACCGAGATCGCGGGCACGGTGATCCCCGGCGGCGGCGAGGTCGTCCTCCCCGTGATCGCCGACGCGGGACGGGACCCGGTTCGATTCGGTGACCCCGGGCACTTCGACATCACCCGCGACGCCCGCGGCCATGTGGCCTTCGGCCATGGCATCCACTTCTGCCTCGGTGCCCCGCTGGCACGCATGGAGGCACGGATCGCGGTGCGTACCCTCCTGGAGCGCTGCCCGAGGCTGGAGCTGGACGCACACCCGGCTGATCTGCGCTGGCGGTTGGGTGCGTTGCTCCGCGGCCCGCGGCACCTTCCGGTCCGCTGGTCGCCGACGGCCGGGTGAATCCCCTCGCTCTCGTGATCCGGCGGGCTGCCGACCACGCTCCGTAGTCAACAGGACGCTTCGGGTGCGCGTCCCCAGCGGATCGCGCCGTGACCGGGGCGCCGGCGTTCCCGCGCCACCGGGCTGAGATGCGGATGACCCGACAGGCACGCAGCCTGAAGGTGGCGGGCCTTGCCCACGCAGGGGCCGAGGTGGCGTGCACAGCACGCCGCGGCCAGGGGCCCGCAGGCGGGAAATCCGGACTGCCGCACTCTGCGCGGGGGCAGTCAGCGCCGCCCCACGCGGCGCCAACACAAGGAGCCGACGTGTCTGACAAGCGGAAGTCTTCGCATCCGAAGATGGGCGAGGGCCCCAGCGCGCACAAGGGGTCCGAACAGCACGGGTGGTCGCCCGATGTCGACCAGACCGAACAGCAGGAGAACCCGAGCGCCCACCGGTCCTTCCACCCCGAGCGCCACGCACCCGGAAGGGACCCCAGCAAGGAGGGCAGCGGGCAGGAGAAGGTGCCGCCGGCCAGCGAGGTGAAGGGCGAGACGAAGGGCGGCGAGCGCCGGGCCGCCAAGAAGGACGAGAAGGGCATGCGCGACCTGGGGCCCAAGGGCCGCTCGCGCCGGCCGAGCGGAGGCAGGGACACGGAGGCACAGACCGGTGTCGATCCGCAGGAGCCCTGAGACGCGGCAAGCCCACTCGGCCCGGGGTCACCCTTACGGAGGGTGACCCCGGGCCGGGGTCTGCCGGGGTCTGCCGGGCAGCCCACCGAGGGGACCGGTCGTGTGGCGGGCGCGGGACCGGCCCGCGCCCGTGTCACAGCTCCACGATCACCGCGTCACAGCGTCACAGCGTCACGGTCACCGCGTAGGCGATGAAGAAGGCCGCGCAGAGCACGACGATGATGCCGAGGATGATCACCGGGCCCTTGGCCCAGCCGCGTGTCTGCCGGTCAGCAGGACCGGTTTCCGAGCCCGTGCTGCCCTCACCCGCAGGGGTTTCGCCGGGCGGCACCCCGCCGACGGCACCAGGGCTGTCGCGGGGATCCTGATCCGGGGTTTGTGTGTCCATACCGGAAAGCTCTTCCTTGTGTACGGTGCGCGCGGGTCGGTTCCCGGTGGGCGCGGGAAGTGCGACGGGCGCGTGCGGAAGGAGCGGTGCCGACGCGCGGGCAGGTGCCTGCGGGCCGGTGGGCGGGGCTAGTAGTAGTGCCGCCGCCCGAAGACCGCGTGCCCCAGCGAGCCGAGAATCCAGCAGATCGCGCCAAGGACGGCGAGCACGATCCCGATCGTCCACAGGATCCCGAGGCCGGTCACGAAACCGATGATGAGCAGTATGACGCCGAGAATGATCACGATGCTCTCCGATCGCGCATACGTTCCCCTTCTCACTGTGATCCCGGCTCGGCGCAAGGGCAACTGCTGATCCCGGCACCCGGCGGACCGTGCACGGCGAGCAGTCCGCCCGCCGGTACGTCCAGGTCCACCCCCTCGAACAC
>NZ_SDIG01000075.1:0-29734 GCF_004122755.1 Streptomyces sp. TM32 | reverse complement strand
CTCCCCCGGCCCCCGCCGCCCCGTGGGGACCGGGGGAGCGGGGGGCGCCTGCGGCGCGGCGGCGGGCGCGGCCGGCTCCTCGACGCTGACGCCGAAGTCGGTGGCGATCCCCGCCAGGCCGTTGGCGTAGCCCTGGCCGACCGCGCGGACCTTCCAGCCGCCGCCCCGGCGGTAGATCTCGACGACCACCAGTGCGGTCTCGGTGCCCAGCCGCGGCGGGGTGAAGGAGGCCAGGACGCTGCCGTCGTCGGCGTTGCGGACCGTGCCGGTGGGCTCCGTGCCGGCGAAGGTGGCGCCGGGGGTGTCCAGGCTCGCGGTGACGACGATCTTCTCGATGCCCTCGGGGACCGCGGCGGTGTCCACCGTGATGGTGTCGCCGCCGGCGGCGGCCGCGGAGTGCGTCACGCCCGGTGCGGAGGGCTGGTTGTAGAACACGAAGTCGTCGTCGGAGCGCACCTTGCCGTCGGCGGCCAGCAGGAGGCCCGACACGTCCAGCCGGACGGGGGCGGTGACGTCCACCGCCACCCGCACGGCGCTGAGCGGGAGGTTCGAGCCAGGAGTCATAGCGGTCATGTCGGGGTCAACGATCGGCTCGCCTTTGCGGTTCCATTACCTGCGGCCGGTTGGCCGTCCGCGGTCACCGGCGGTCGCGGGAATTGCCGAACAGCAGCCGGTAGGCGATCAGCAGGACCAGGGCCCCGGCCACCGAGGCGATCCACATGGAGGGTTCGCCGAAGTCCTTGGGTATCGGGCGGTGCAGGAACTTCGTGGAGAGCCAGCCGCCGATGAAGGAGCCCACGATGCCGATCAGGGTCGTACCGACGATCCCGCCCGGGTCCCGGCCCGGCAGCAGGACCTTGGCGATGACGCCTGCGATCAGCCCGAGTACGAGCCAGCTGACGATGCCCATGATGCATTCCTCGTTCCTGCGCGGAGGGTTGGTACACAGATCAGGACGCCGGCCGGGCGGCAGGGGTTCCGCGGCGTGGCACGGGCCACGTACGCAGGTCACGGCGCCGGACCGGGCGGTGCGGCCACGGCCGGGGCGCCGCCGGGCCCGCCCTCAACAGCGCGCCGCCCGGCACCGGATGAGGGTCGCCCGGTGGGGACGGCGGCCGCGTCGGCTCACAGCCGCCGGGTGGCCGGCGCCAGCCGCTCGCCCGCGGCGAGCAGGGCATCCTTGATCATCTGCTCGTGGGCCGGGGTCAGCCGGGCCATCGGCACCGAGCAGCTGAGCGCGTCCCGGGCCGGTGCCCGGGAGGGGAGCGCGACGCCGAAACAGCACAGGCCCAGGGTGTTCTCCTCGCGGTCGACCGCATAGCCCTGTGCGCGCACCGTGTGCAGCTCCTCGATCAGCTGCTCGCGGTCGGTGCGGGTGCGCTCGGTCATCCGCGTGAGGGTCGGCGGCAGCAACGACCGGACCTGGTCGTCGGTGTGCGTGGCGAGCAGCGCCTTGCCCAGCGCGGTGGAGTGCGCGGGCAGCCGCCGGCCGACGCGGGTGAAGGGGCGCAGATGGTGCGGCGACTGCCGGGTGGCGAGCGAGACGACATGGGTGCCGTCGAGCCGGGCGAGGTGGATGGTCTCCGTGGTGTCGTCGGAGAGCCGGTCCAGCGACGCCCGGGCCGCGGCCACCACCTCGTCGCCGTCGAGGTAGGACGTGCCGACCAGCAGCGCACGGACGCCGATGCCATAGCGGGTGCCGGTCGCGTCGGTCTCGATCCAGCCCAGGTCGACAAGGGTGCGCAGCAGCATGTAAAGGCTGGACTTCGGATAGCCGACCGCTTCCTGAACGGACGCCAGGCTGTGCATTCCGGGGCGACCCGCGAAATATTCGAGCAACTCCACCGTCCGCACCGCGGATTTGACCTGCGATCCACCGGTATCGGCAGCTGACATCGCCCTTGACCCCTCTATTCCGGCAGCCATAGAGTCCCAGTGGTTCGGGTTCATGATCTGGAACGCCGTTCAGCATATAGAACGCGGTCCGGTGTGCTGCACGAAAGCGGAACGTCTCCGAACGACTCGGCACGGCATCGCCCGGGAGGAATGCACGGTGGCAGCAGCGGCTCCAGTCTGGAGTGTCGATCCCCGAACCGGGAAGCAGCGGGAACAGGTTGCGGTGGAGGCCACAGCCGACGAGGTGGACACCGTGGTCCGTGCGGCGCATGCCGCCCGCGGCGCACTCGCCGACCGCGCCGTACGCACCGCCCTGTTGCGCCGCGCCGCCGATCTGCTCGACGAAGCGGGCGAGGCGGTCATCGAGGCCGCCGACGCCGAGACCGCGCTCGGCCCCGGCCGGCTCACCGGCGAACTCGCCCGCACCACCTACCAGTTGCGGGCCTTCGCGGACCTGGTGCAGGAGGGTGCGTTCCTCGACGTACGGATCGACCACGCCGACCCCGGGCTCGCGCCGCCCCGGCCCGATCTGCGCCGCTACAAGATTCCGCTCGGCCCGGTCGCGGTCTACTCCGCCAGCAACTTCCCACTCGCCTTCTCGGTACCGGGCGGCGACACCGCCAGCGCCCTGGCGGCCGGCTGCCCGGTCGTCGTCAAGGCCCACCCCGACCACCCGGCCACCTCCGAGCTGTGCGCCGCGCTGCTGCGCCGTGCCGCCGCCGAGGCCGGCCTGCCCGAGGGCGTGCTGCACCTGGTGCACGGCTTCCAGGCCGGCATCGACCTGGTGCGCCACCCGCTGATCACCGCGGCCGGCTTCACCGGTTCGGTCCGCGGCGGCCGTGCGCTGTACGACGCGGCCGCCGCCCGCCCGCACCCCATCCCCTTCCACGGCGAACTGGGCAGCCTCAACCCCGTGGTGATCACCGAGGCCGCGGCCGGGGAACGCGCCGAGCAGATCGGCGCCGGCCTGGCCGGGTCGATGACGCTCGGCGTCGGCCAGTTCTGCGTCAAGCCGGGCCTGGTCCTGGCGCCCGGGGGCGAGGCGGGCGACCGGCTGCTGACCTCGCTGACCGCCGCGGTCAGCAACAGCGAGGCCGGGGTGCTGCTCGACCACCGGATGCGCCAGGCGTTCCTCGACGGGATCGAGCGGCGCGCCGGGCTCCCGGACGTCGAGGCTCCGGTGACCCCCGGCGCCGGCGGCGAGCACACCGTCAGCGCCGGCTTCCTCACCGTCCCCGCCGGCCGTCTCACCGCCGACGGGCCCCACGACCTCCTCCTGGAGGAGTGCTTCGGTCCGGTGACCGTGGTCGCCCGCTACACCGACGAGGACGAGATCACCGCCGTCCTCGCCCGGCTTCCCGGCAACCTCTCCGCCACGCTCCACCTCGGCGACGCGGAGAGCGCCGGCACCGATGGGGCGGGGCGCGGCGCCCGGCTGCTGGCCGACGTCACCCCCCTCGCCGGCCGGGTGGTCGTCAACGGCTGGCCGACCGGGGTCGCGGTCGCCCCCGCCCAGCACCACGGCGGCCCCTACCCGGCCACGACCTCCACCTCCACCTCCGTCGGCGGCACCGCCGTGGAACGCTGGCTGCGCCCGGTCGCCTACCAGGACACCCCGCCCGCCCTGCTGCCGCCCGAACTGCGCGAGGACAACCCGCTCGGCCTCCCGCGCCGGGTCAACGGCAGGGCCTAGGCCCACTAGGCACGGCCCGATGGGTCAGGGCCGGACCGGCCCCGCCGCGGGTCAGGGCCGGACCGGCCCCGCCGCGGGGCAGGGCCGGACCGGCCCCGGCCCTGCGCCGCCTCAGTCGGCTCCGCCGCCTCGGCCGGTTCCCTTCGGGCGATGAGTTGCAGCCGCTCGGCGGTCCGCCCGTCCAGCGTGCCCACCGACCCCCGCCGCTCCGCCAGCAGCGAGAAGCCCGCCGCCCGCACCAGCCCGCGCAGCCGCTCCGGCGGATGGTGCCGGAACACCCCGCCGTCCGGCGTCTCGAACACCCCGTACGTCCCGTACCGCTCCGCGAACCGCGCATAGCGCTCCTGGTTGAGCGCATCGCCCTGTAGCGGCACATCGCTCAGGTACAGCACCCCGCCGGGCCGCACCAGCCGCCCCAGCTCCCCGGCGATCGCGGTCTGGTCCGCGTCCCCGGGCACACAGGTGAGCACCGCGAACAGCAGCGCCGCATCGAACGCCCCGTCCTCGAACGGCAGCGGAAACCCGGCCCACCGCAGCAGATCCAGCTCCGGATGCTCCCGCCGGCCCCGGGCGATCAGCGCCGCCGACACATCCACGCCGCGCACCGCGCGGTAGCCGAGCCCGGCCAGCTCGGCGGTCAGCCGCCCGTAGCCGCACCCGTAGTCCAGTACGTGCGCGCCGCGCGGGACGTACGCGTCCAGCAGCGCCGGATCGAGGGGGTGGGTGAAGGTCTTGGCGGACCCGGTCGTCTCCCAGAAGCCGAGGAAATCCTGTGGCGAGGTCATGCCCGGACGCTACCCCCGGGCACGGCCCGGCGCCCCGAAAGCCGGCATCGGCGCCCCGCCGTCACGAGTGCCCGCGGCACGCGCCCTACCGGGGTGTGGCCGGGAGCGTGGCGAGGGCCGCGGCAATCGTGTCCGCGTAGATTTTGGCGCCGCCGGGGCCGGGGTGGACGCCGTCGGCGGCGAGCAGGTCGTCGCGGCCGGAGATGGCCTTGTTCCAGTCGGCGACGGCGACGTTGTCATGGCGTTTCGCCACGCTCTCGATGGCGTTGTTCACCGACTTCTGCCAGGGCTGATCCACGTGACAGGTGACCAGGACGATGCGTTTGCCGGGGCCGATGGCGTCGATGGCGGCCTGCAGGGCAGCTTCCCCGCCGGTGCCGTTGGTGCCGAGGGCAATGATCACTGTGTCGCCCAGCGTGCCCTTCTTCTTCAGGGCGTTGACTTCCTGGGAAGCGGCGGACAGCTGCCGGCCGACGTCGGCGTCGATGGTGATGTCGGGAAATGTCTCCTTCAGGGCGGGAGTTGCGGCGACCATGACGGAGTCACCGATCGCGGAGACCTTCCCGGCAGGCACGGTGCGCCCGGCGAGGGGCGGCAGACTCGGTGACGGCCGGCCGGCCGGTGCGTGGGCAACGGGGCCGCGGCTGCCGCGGGGTGCCGGCGCGGACGTCGTCGCGAGCGCGGTGGCCGTGGCGGAAGCCAGCACCACGGCGCCGGTCACCCATGCGGTTCTGGTGCGGCCGGCCCTCGTCGAGAAGCAGGCGTCGCGCAGCCGGCGAAGGGCGGCAACCACACCGAAGCGGCGGACCGGTTGTTCCACCCAGCGGTAGGACAGCGCCGCCAGGGCGACGGATGCGACCGCGGCGGCGATCGCGTTCAGCGGTGCGTCGGCGGGGGTCCTGCGGTCCGGGGTGGCCAGCGAGATCAGCGGGAAGTGCCACAGATAGATGCCGTAGCTGCGTTTGCCGATCCACCGCGGCACGGACGTGCCGAGCAGGGTCGCCAACGCGCCCAGCGGCTGTACGGAGCCGATCACCGCGGCGCCGGTCGCGAGGGCGACAAGGACGAAGCCGCCCGGATACATGAGGCCGTCGTTCTCGGAGACGCTGCCCGCCATCACGGCGAGCACGATCAGCCCGGCGGCTCCGACGCCGTCCACCGGCCGGAGCGTGAGCAGCCGCCCGCAGCACTTCTGCAGCCGGTACCTCCTGGGGAGGAGGTGCGCGGCAGGCCGCAACAGCGCCAGGGCGGCGCCGATCAGCAGGGGGAAGGCGTGGGTGTCGGTGCCGAAGTAGACGCGGGAGGGGTCCGCGCCGGGCTCGTACAGCAGCGCCATGGCGGTGGCCGAGGCGGCGACGAGGGCGAGGACGAGGGCTGTCCGCGCCGCACGGCCGCGCACGAGGCGGAGCAGCGCGAGCAGCGTCAGCGGCCAGAACAGGTAGAACTGCTCCTCGACGCTGAGCGTCCACAGGTGCTCGAAGAGCGGCGGTGGTCCGAAGCTCGCGAAGTACGAGGCGTCGGTGGATATCTGCCACCAGTTGTTCGTGAACGTGGCGGCGGAGAGCAGGCTGCCGGAGATCGATTCCAGCCGGTTCGGGCGCAGTACGGCGGCCGCGGCCGTCGCGGTGAGCAGGACGACGGCCAGCGCGGGCAACAGGCGACGGGCCCGGCGCAGCCAGAAGCCGCGCAGATCGATGCGGCCGTGCCGCTGCCGCTCGGTGATCAGGAGGTGGGTGATCAGATAGCCGCTGAGTCCGAAGAAGACATCGACGCCGAGGAAGCCACCCGGCAGCCAGGCGGGGTTGACGTGGTAGACCACCACGGCGGTCACCGCCAGGGCGCGGAGCCCGTCGAGGCCCGCGGCGTACGCGCGCGGTGCCGGCTCCGTCCGTGGACCCCGGGTGGCTCCCTCCGGCAGGCGGAGTTGGTCGTCAGACTTCACGACGCACTCTTCCCTTAGATGAACGTGACTTCCATGTTCAATTAAGGGGCGGTCGTCGCCTGGGAGGTGAGCTGCGACGCCCTGTGGGGCTTTCCGCACGGCCACCCCGTCCGAGCAGTGTTGCTGGCCGAAATGAGACCGTTTCTTAGGAAATCGCGGACGACGCTTCAGGCCGGGATGCGGCCCCGTGTCATGGACGGGGCGGGTGAGCAGCGACCACAGTGTGAGGCATGCAACGACGTGAGCCACTCGGCGGGGCCGAATTCGCGCCCGAGACGACGTATCTGAACTCTGCCTCCAGCGGGCTCCTCCCGGCACGCAGCGCCGCCGCCCTGCGCGCTGCCCTGGACGAATCCGCCTCCTACGGCACCATGGGCCGCGACTACTTCGCCGCCGCCTCGGCGTCCCGGGAGGCCTTCGCCCGGCTGATGGGGGTGCCCGCCGAGCGGGTCGCCGTCGGCAGCTCGGTCGCGGTGCAGTCCGCGTTCGTGGCTGCCTCGCTCCCGGCGGACGCCGAAGTGCTGGCCCCCGAGGGCGACTTCAGCTCGCTGGTCAATCCGCTCGCCGCCCGCCCGGGCGTCACGCTGCGCACCGTACCGCTGGAGGCGCTCGCCGAGGAGGTGCGCCCCGGCACCGCCCTGGTCGCCTTCAGCGCCGTGCAGTCGAGGGACGGCCGGATCGCCGACCTGGCGGCGGTGCGCGAGGCCGCACGGGCGCACGGGGCGCGGACCTACCTCGACATCACCCAGGCCGCCGGCTGGCTGCCACTGCGCGCCGCGGACTTCGACTTCGTCGTCGCCGGCGCCTTCAAGTGGCTGCTGTGCCCGCGCGGCACGACCTTCATGGCCTTCGGCGGCGAGCTGGGCGCGGGCGCGCCGTGGCCGGTCGCGCCGCACGCGGGATGGGTCGCCGGCGAGGACCGCGGGGCGTCCACCTACGGTCTGATCCGGCCGGCTGCCACCGCCCGGCGCTTCGACGAGCCGCACGCCCACTACTCGTACATCGGCGCCGAGCAGTCCCTCGCCCTCATCGAGGAGCTGGGGGTGGACACCGTCCATGCCCACAACACCGCACTCGCCGCCCACTACCGTGCCGGGCTGGCCGAGCGCGGCCTGAAGCCCGTTCCCGCGCCGGGCTCGGCGATCGTCTCCACGCCGGGTCTCACGGACGCCGAACACCGGCTGGCCGAGGCGGGGGTACGGATCTCGGTGCGCGGCGGACTGCTCCGTGCGGCCTTCCACCTGTACAACTCGACGGCTGACGTGGAGCGGCTGCTGTCCCTTCTGGGATAGGGGTGTCCGCCCTCGGGCCGGCCGGGGATCCCCGCGGGGGCGCGGTGTCGAGACTGATGTAATGGGCAACGGCCATGTCCCGAGCAGCAGTTGAGAGGCCCTCAGTGACCACCGCATTCGACCCCTTGGACCTCGCGGGCAGTCGGCTCGCCAACCGCATCGTCATGGCGCCGATGACCCGCAACCGTGCCACCGCCGAGGGCGTCCCCACCCCGTCCATGGTCCGCTACTACACCCAGCGCGCCTCGGCCGGCCTCATCATCACCGAGGCCGCCCAGACCGATCCGATCGGCCGCGGCTACCCGCTCACCCCCGGCCTGCACACCCCCGCACAGGTCGCCGGATGGCGCGAGGTCACCGACTCCGTGCACGCCGCGGGCGGCAGGATCTTCGCTCAGCTGTGGCACGGCGGCCGCATCGGCCATCCGGTGCTGCAGGCCGACGGCCGGCTGCCGGTGGCGCCCTCCGCGGTCGCCGCGGCCGGCCAGGGCTTCACCCACGAGGGCCTCAAGGACTTCGTCACCCCCCGCGCGCTCACCGGCGAGGAGATCGCCGAGACCATCGCCGGATTCGCGGACGCCGCCCGCAATGCCCTGGAGGCCGGGTTCGACGGAGTGGAGATCCACGGAGCCAACGGCTATCTGATCCACCAGTTCCTGGCACCCGGCTCCAACCTGCGCACCGACGAGTGGGGCGGCTCCGACGAGGCCCGGGCCCGTTTCGCCGTCGAGGTCGTCAAGGCCGTCGCCGCCGCGGTCGGCGCACACCGCACCGGTCTGCGGCTCTCGCCCGGCAACCCCTTCAACGACATCCACGAGCCCGCGCCCGAGGCCACGTACACCACGCTGGTCGACGCCGTCGCCCCGCTGGGCCTGGCCTACCTGCACACCTGCGACGTCCGCGACACGGAGCTGCTGAGCCGGCTGCGCAAGCGCTTCGGCGGGACGTTCCTGCTCAACCCGGTCACCGACGGCCGGCCTACCGGGCCGGAGGAGCTGCCACTCGTCGAGCGGGGCGAGGCCGATCTCCTCGCGTACGGGGAGCTCTTCCTCGCCAACCCCGACCTGCCCCGCCGCTTGGCGCGCGGCGGCCCCTTCAACACCCCCGACCGGGCGAGCTTCTACGGCGGCGACGACTCCGGCTACCTCGACTACCCGGCACTGGACGCCTGAGCGGGGCCGGCCCGCCCCGCACGCACGGCGCGGCCGCCGCACAGACCCTGCTGTGCGGCGGCCGCGCCACCGGTATCTCCGCGACTACCTCACCGGCGTGAAGTCACGGGCCCCGATGTACTCCGGGCGCCGGATCGGCGCCGCGAACGGCTCCACCGCCGCGTTCTCCACGCTGTTGAAGACGATGAAGACATTGCTGCGCGGGTACGGCGTGATGTTGTCACCCGAGCCGTGCATGGCGTTGCAGTCGAACCAGGTCGCCGAGCCGGCCTTGCCGGTGAAGAGGCGGATGCCGTGCTTGTCCGCCATCTTCGTCAGCACCTCGTCCGACGGGATGCCCGCGTCCTGCATCTGCAGCGACCGCTTGTAGTTGTCCTTCGGCGTCGCGCCCTCGCACCCCACGAAGTGCTGGTGCGAACCGGGCATGATCATCAAGCCGCCGTTGGTGTCGTAGTTCTCCGTCAGCGCGATGGAGCACGACACGGTGCGCATGTTCGGCAGCCCGTCCTCGGCGTGCCAGGTCTCGAAGTCCGAGTGCCAGTAGAAGCCGGAGGCACCGAAGCCCGGCTTCACATTGATCCGCGACTGGTGGACGTAGACGTCCGAGCCGAGGATCTGCCGGGCACGGCCGACCACGCGCGGGTCGGAGACCAGCTTGGCGAACACCTCGCTGATCTTGTGCACCTCGAACACGGACCGCACGCTCTGCGTCTTCTTCTCGACGATGGAGCGCGGGTCGGCGCGCATCGTCGGGTCGAGAACGAGCCGGTCCAGTTCGGCGCGGTACACCGCGACTTCTTCCGCCGTCAGCAGCTCCCCGATGGCAAAAAAGCCGTCGCGTTCGAAGTCGCTCAGCTCGGACGGCGCGAACGGGCCGGCCGTTCCGGGCTGCGACCACACCACCGGGTCCTTCCGCGGGGTGATGACCTCAGCGGTCCCACGGGTCGGGTACAGGTCGGCGGTGCGCTCGGGTGCGGTGGTCATGGTGTTGCCTTCCTCTCCTCTCGTACGGGCTCTTGCTTACGTGGTACGGGCCTTCCTCAGCTGCCGGACGGGGCAGGCGGGGTGTGCGCCTCAGACCGTCTCGGGCTCCGGATCGGGCTCGGTGAGCAGCGGGTACACACCGTTCTCGTCGTGGTCCTCACGGCCGGTGACCGGCGGGTTGAAGACGCAGACGCAGCGGAAGTCCTTCTTGATCCGCATGGTGTGCTTCTCGTGTCCGTCGAGCAGGTACATCGTGCCCGGGGTGATGGTGTGCTTCTCGCCGGTCTCGTCGTTGGTGAGTTCGGCCTCTCCCTCTACGCACAGTACGGCCTCGATGTGGTTCGCGTACCACATCGACGTCTCCGTACCGGCGTACAGGGTGGTCTCGTGCAGGGAGAAGCCGACGCGCTCCTTGGCGAGCACGATGCGCTTGCTCTCCCACGTGCCGGACTTGGCCTTGACGTGGCGGTCGGTGCCTTCGATGTCCTGGAGGGATCGGACGATCACGGTGCGGGGTGCCTTTCTGTGGAACGGTAAGGAACGCTGGGGGCCGTTGGGCCGATCAGGCGCAGTCGCGGACCGCGCGGGCGAGGATGCGCAATCCCTCGTCCAGTTCCTCGGGGGTGGTCGTCAGGGCCGGAAGCAGCTTGACGACCTCGCTCTCCGGGCCGGAGGTCTCGATCAGCAGACCCAGCTCGAAGGCGCGCTTGGCGATTTTGTCGGCCAGGGGCTTGTCGTTGCACTCCAGGCCCCACACCAGACCGCGGCCGCGGTACTCGGCGATGGCGTCCGGGTGCTCCTCGGCGATCGCCTTCAGGTGTGCTTCGACGATCTCACCGCGGGCGAGAGTCTGCTTCTCCATCTGGCCGTCGGCCCAGTAGGTGTCCAGCGTCGCGGCGGCGGTGACGAAGGCCGGGTTGTTGCCGCGGAAGGTGCCGTTGTGCTCGCCCGGCTCCCAGATGTCCAGCTCCGGCTTGAACAGGGTGAGCGCGAGCGGCAGGCCGTAGCCGCTGATGGACTTCGAGACGGTGACGATGTCCGGCACGATGCCCGCCTCCTCGAAGGAGAAGAAGGCACCCGTACGGCCGCAGCCCATCTGGATGTCGTCGACGATGAGCAGCATGTCCCAGCGCTCGCACAGGTCGGCCAGGGCGCGCAGCCACTCGGGCCGGGCGACGTTGATGCCGCCCTCGCCCTGGACCGTCTCGACGATCACGGCGGCGGGGGTGTTCAGACCGGAGCCCTGGTCCTCCAGCAGCCGCTCGAACCACAGGAAGTCCGGGTAGGTGCCGTCGAGGTAGTTGTCGAACGGCATCGGGGTGCCGTGCACCAGCGGGATACCGGCGCCGGCCCGCTTCATGGAGTTACCGGTGACCGCGAGCGCGCCCAGCGACATGCCGTGGAAGGCGTTGGTGAAGGACACGATCGACTCGCGGCCCTTGACCTTACGGGCCAGCTTCAGCGCGGCCTCGACGGAGTTGGCGCCCGTCGGGCCCGGGAACATGACCTTGTAGGGCAGGTCACGCGGCCGCAGGATGATGTTCTGGAAGGACTCCAGGAAGGCCCGCTTGGCCGTGGTGGACATGTCCAGGCCGTGGGTGACCCCGTCCCGCTCGATGTAGTCGATCAGAGCGCGTTTGAGTACGGGGTTGTTGTGGCCGTAGTTGAGCGAGCCGGCGCCGGCGAAGAAGTCGAGGTAGGTGTGACCGTCCTCGTCGGTCATGCGGCTGCCCTGCGCACGGTCGAAGACGGTGGGCCAGCTACGGCAGTAGCTGCGCACCTCCGACTCCACGGTCTCGAAGACGCTCAGATCGGGCTGGGTGATGGTCACAGCATGCTCCTGGGAGATGAGTGGCGAAAGATGGGAAGTCTGTGGGGGCTGGGCGGTGCCGGCGGGTGTCGCGGGGTGTGGTGCCGGCTTCCGCACGGCCGCTGCGGCGCGGTGGCCGCGCGGCCCTGGGGGCGTCAGTGCCCTGAGCGGGCCGGTGGCGGGAACGGGCCGATGAGGTGCAGCACCTCCGGCTCGTGGCCCTGCTCGGGGAACAGCCCTGCGTCGAAGAGCACCTCGCGCTTGATCGGCACCGAGTGCCGCTCGGCGAAGGACGCGAACAACCGGTTGGATGCGGCGTTGTCGGGGGTGATGGTGGTCTCGACGAAACGTACGCCCAGCGTGTCCGAGGCACGGGCGGTGAGCCCGTCCAGGAGTGCGGCCGCCAGCCCCTGGCCACGGTGCGCATCGTCGACGGCCACCTGCCAGACGACGAGCGTCTCCGGGCGCTCGGGGCGGATGTATCCGGTGACGAAGGCGGCCGGCTCACCCTCCGCGTCGCGGGCGACGACGGAGGTGGCGGCGAAGTCGCGACACCACAGGAGGTAGCTGTAGGAGGAGTTGAGGTCCAGCGCCTTGGAGTCGCGGGCGATGCGCCAGATCGCGGCTCCGTCCTCCACTCGTGGGGTGTCGAGCTTGAAGCCCTCCGGAAATTCTCTGAAATCGCTTCGGGCACCTGCATGGTCTGCTTGTGCGGCGGTCATGGGAATTAAATTTACCCAGGGAAAAAGGAAATTGCATCGCGGGCAGGGGTTACGGAAGCGGCGAAGATGTGTTATCGCGCGGGGGCGCCCGTGCGCGCAATGTCGCCGCGAGATGTCACGATTTGACCAGGATGTTCGGGGCAAAACGGACACGTTGTGTAGTCGGTCACAGCTCAGTAACACCCGCGAGATGCGTCCGAATTACGGTACTTGCCGCTAGCAAAATCTTGGCGTTTGAGGTGCGGAAAAGCGGGCAGAAGAATACGGGAAGCTGTACCGCAAGGGAATTGGGAATTCGTCGCCCGAAGGCTTGGCGTAAGCCCATCGAAACCTGCGCGACAAGCCCGTGACAAGACCCCGGATGTCATACGCGAGATGATGTTGGCAGACTCGTGAGAACGGACACGGAACGTAAGCGGAACGTTCCCGGTACCGGACACGGAACGTATGCCGACCGCACACGGAGAGAGCGCGGCCCAATAGCGCCGGGCAAAGTGCCGGGTTCCGGGGAATCGGCCGCGCGAAAGCGCCCGGGGCCGGTTGCGTCAGCTGCGTCCGCCCACCGCACCGCGGCGCCTACAGTTCCGGTATGACGTCGATGCGTGAGGGTGCGGTGCTGCACCTCAAGGGGAGGGTGCTCGTCGGGCCGGACGAGGTCCGCGACGAGCTGTGGGTCGTCGGTGGCCGGGTCACTTTCGACCGGCCGGCCGTGGCACGGGATGCCACCACCGTGACGGGCTGGGCGCTGCCGGGTCTGGTCGACGCCCACTGCCATGTGGGCCTGGACGCGCACGGCCCGGTGGACGACCCCACCAGCGAGAAGCAGGCGCTCACCGACCGGGACGCGGGGACCCTGCTGATCCGCGACGCCGGCTCGCCCTCCGACACCCGCTGGATCGACGACCGCGAGGACCTGCCGCGGATCATCCGCGCCGGCCGGCACATCGCCCGTACCAAGCGCTACATCCGCAACTACGCGCACGAGATCGAGCCCGACGACCTGGTCGCGTACGTCGCCCGGGAGGCCCGCCGGGGCGACGGCTGGGTCAAGCTCGTCGGCGACTGGATCGACCGCTCCACGGGCGATCTGGAGGCCTGCTGGCCCCCGGGCGCGGTCGAGGCGGCCATCGCCGAGGCCCACCGGCTCGGCGCCCGGGTGACCGCCCACTGCTTCGCGGAGGACTCCCTCGCCCCGCTCGTCGAGGCCGGCATCGACTGCATCGAGCACGCCACCGGCCTCACCGAGGACACCATCCCGCTGTTCGCCGAGCGCGGCGTCGCCATCGTGCCCACGCTTGTCAACATCGCCACGTTCCCGCTCCTCGCGGACGGCGGCGAGGCGAAGTTCCCGCGCTGGGCGGACCACATGCGGCGGCTGCACGCGCGCCGCTACGACACCGTACGGGCGGCCTACGACGCCGGGGTGCCCGTCTTCGCCGGCACGGACGCCGGCGGCTCGCTCGCCCACGGGCTGGTCGCCGAGGAGGTCGTCGAGCTGACCCGGGCCGGGCTGCCCGCCGTGGCGGCCCTCTCCGCCACGACCTGGGGCGCCCGGGACTGGCTGGGCCGCCCCGGCCTCACCGAGGGCGCGTCGGCGGACCTGGTGGTCTACGAGAGCGATCCGCGCGAGGACGTCCGGGTGCTGGCCGCGCCCCGGCGGGTGGTGCTGCGCGGGGAGGTCGTGGGCTAGCGGGTGCCGGGGCCGGGCTGGCTGCCCACCCGGCGGCCCGGTGCCGTTGCATGACGGCCTGATCCCCGTCGTGTGAGCAACCGATGACGACGCCCCTGACCGGCGATTTCTGCTGGTTTGGTGGGTGCATGTACACCGAAACCAGTCATCGCACGTCCCACCGTCACCGTCGCCCGGCCGCCCTCGCGGCCGTCGCCCTGATCACCATCGGTGCCGGTGCCGCCCTGGCCGGCTGCAACGGCGGATCCGGCGGCGGGGCGGACGCGGACTCGTCCGCGCAGCAGCAGAAGGCCGGCAAGAAGGTGCTGTGGGTGGGGGACTCCATCGCCGGCGCCGAGGCCCCGCCCCTGGAGGCGGCGCTCAAGGCGAGCGGCCAGAGTTTCAAGGACGCGTCCTCCGACGGCGGCGGCACGGTCGTCGAGGGCGACACAATGGCCGGTCGCATGGCGCCGACGACGTGGAAGGACCTGAAGAAGAATCTCGCGTCGTTCCACCCGGACGTGATCGCCTACCAGATCACCACGTACGACTGGGGCACGCCCGCGCAGCAGCGTGCGTCGTACGAAAAGCTCGCGAAGACCGCGCAGGACGCCGGTGCCGAGCTCGACATCGTCTCCGCGCCGCCGTTCAAGATCGACGACTTCTACAAGAAGTACGAGGGTGCGATCAAGAGCGCGCCGAAGGCGGCCAAGGAGGTCGCCGACAAGAGCGGCGGCAAGGTGCACTTCCTCGACGCCACCCCGCTGTGGGGCACCGACCCCGCCGGTAAGCAGGCCAAGCGCTCCCAGGACGGCATCCACTCCTGTCAGCAGGGCTCGGCCGCCTTCGCCAAGTGGTTCACCGAGCAGCTCGGCAAGCAGGACGGCTTCACCCCGGCCGGGCCCGAGAAGTGGGCGAACGGCCCGTGGACCGGCGACAAGCGGTTCGCGAAGCTCGGCTGCAGCTGACCCGTGGCTCCCGCCCCGGTTCTGGCCCTCTCCTCCTCCTTCCCGCTTCGTAAGTGGCGGACCGCCGATGCGCCCGTACCGGCCGCCGGGTCCGCCGAGGACCTCGCCATGTCTCTCGCTCCCGCCGTCCCGTCCGCGCACCGCCGTCCCCGCCCCGGGCGCACCCCCGGCCGGGCCCATATCGCCCCGCTCGACGGGCTGCGCGGCCTGGCCGTCGCCGCCGTGCTGCTGTTCCACGCCGGCTACCTGGGCGGCGGCTTCCTCGGTGTCGACCTGTTCTTCGTCCTGTCGGGCTTCCTGATCACGGGGCTGCTGCTGGGGGAGGCGCAGAAGCGGGGCCGGATCCAGCTGGGCGCCTTCTGGGCGCGGCGGGCGCGCCGTCTGCTGCCGGCGCTGGCCGTCATGGGCACCGCGGCCCTGCTGCTCGCCTGGGCGGCCGGCCCGCCGTCCCTGCTCGGCTTCGCGCTCGACGATGCGCCGTGGGCCGCGGCGCAGGCGGTGAACTGGCACTACATCGCCGAACAGGTCGGATACTTCAACGCCTCCGACACCCGCCTGTTCTCGCACCTGTGGAGCATCGCCGTCGAGTGGCAGTTCTACCTGGTGTGGCCGCTGGTGGTCGCCGTCGTCGGCCGCGGCCGGGGTGGTGCGCAGCGGGTCGCCGTCCTCGCCGGTGCGGGCGCGCTCGCGTCGCTGGCGCTCATGATCCAGCTCAACGATGTCGTGGACACCACGCGGGCGTACGAGGGCACCGACACCCGGGCCTTCGCGCTGCTGCTCGGCGCTCTGGCGGCGACCGCGCCGGTGCGCCGACTGGCCGCCCGGGTACCGGGACCGGTCGCCGACGGGGCGTGCGCGCTGCTGGTCTGCGGGCTCGTGGCGTCGTGGGTGCTGACCGGCGGCCAGAACGCACCCGGCCTCTTCCAGGGCGGGCTGTTCGCGCACTCGCTGGCCGCCGCCGTGCTCATCGCGCTCCTCGCCGCGGCGCCGGGCGGGTATGCCGGGCGGGCGCTGGGCAGCGCCGTGCCCCGCCGGCTGGGGGAGCTGTCGTACAGCCTCTACCTGTGGCACTGGCCGATCTATCTGCTGCTGCCGCAGGAGGTCTTCGGCATCGGCGGGTGGGCGCGTGCCGCCCTGGCGATCGGCCTGTCGCTGGTGGCCGCGGTGCTGTCGAAGCTGCTGGTGGAGGACCCGGTGCGGTTCCGGGCGCGGTGGGCCACCGGGCGCCGCGGACTGGTGGCGCTGCTCGCCGCGGTCGTCGTGGCGGTGGGGGTGTGGACGGTCATACCGCGGCCGCAGCCGGGGGCCGGAACGGTGGATGTGAACCAGCTGATGTCGCCGTAGGAAGTGGCGCCGGGCAGCGGGTCCGGCACGGAGGAGAGAC
Source organism: Streptomyces sp. TM32 (assembly GCF_004122755.1). NCBI lineage: Bacteria > Bacillati > Actinomycetota > Actinomycetes > Kitasatosporales > Streptomycetaceae > Streptomyces > Streptomyces sp. TM32. The sequence goes on along the minus strand of NZ_SDIG01000075.1, from coordinate 13,417 downwards.
TGGGCGAATGCGGGAGAAGCGGATCAAGCCGATCAAGCGGATCAAGCGAATCAAGCAGGCCAAGGGGGCGGCGTGCGCATAAGGCGTGCCGGGTGGCGCGCGGGCGGGTGGCGGGCGCCGGCCGCCGCAGTGGTCGCGGTGGCGGCGCTCGCGGGCTGCGGGGTCACGGACGACGGTCCGGCGGCGGCCGGTGCGCCGGCCACAGGGGCGCGGGCGGCCGGCGCGCCGGTGGTGCGGGCCTACTTCCTCACCACGAACGGCACCTGGCCCGTCGCCCGGCCCGCACCGCCCGGCGCCGGGCCGCAGACGGCGCTGAACGCGCTGCTGGCCGGGCCCACCCGGGCCGAACGGGCCCGCGGGCTGGTCACGGCGCTGCCGGCCGGCCCGCACGAGGTCCGGGCCCAGGTGGCACCGGGGGCGGTCGACGTGTCTCTGCCGTGGGTGGTGTCGGAGCTGGAGCCGGCGGCGGTGAGCCAGCTGGTGTGCACGGCCGCCGCGGCGCCGGGCATCCCGGGCCACAAGCGCCCGGTGGACGTGGTCGTACGGCTCCATGAATCGGGGCTGTCCCCCCGTGGTGGGAGTCCCTGGCCGGTGAGGTGCGACGAGACCGGCGCGGCGGCCCCCATGGAGGCCGAGCGTGCGGCCCGCTGACGCCTGCCTGTGCCCGTGCGCCCCCTCCCGGCGGCCACCGCACTCCCCGGATGGGTAGCTTTGCCCCTGTCTGCCCCGCTAGGGGTGGATGTGCCGACCGACGAAAAGGAGAGGCCCGGCCATGACACGCGTCCTGCTGATCGAGGACGATCCGGCGGTACGCCGCGGGGTCAGCCTGGGGCTGCGCCGCCGCGGCCACGAAACCGAAGCGGTCGGCACGGGCGAGGACGGCCTGGCGGCGCTCCGGCCGTTCGCGCCGGACATCGTGCTGCTCGATCTGATGCTGCCCGGGATGAGCGGCCTGGAGGTCTGCCGGCGCATCCGTGAGATCAGCCAGGTACCCCTGGTGATCCTCTCCGCGCGCGGCGACGACATCGACATCGTGGTGGGCCTGGAGGCCGGCGCCGACGACTACGTCGTCAAACCCGCCAGCGGTGAGCTGATCGAGGCCCGGATGCGCGCGGTGCTGCGCCGGGTGGCCCCCGCACAGCCCCCCGTGGAGTCGCGCGAGCGGTGCACCACCTACGGCGACCTCACCATCGACGCGGTCGGTCTGCAGGTGCGCAAGGACGGCCAGGATCTCGTGCTGGCGCCCTCGGAACTCAAACTGCTGCTGTTCCTGTCCGCCTCGCCGCAGCAGACCTTCAGCCGCCAGCAACTCCTCGAACAGGTCTGGGAACACAGCTACTACGGAGACGCCCGCCTGGTCGACGCGTGTGTGATGCGGCTGCGGTCCAAGATCGAGGATGATCCGCGCGCCCCGCGCTACGTCCAGACGGTGCGCGGCTTCGGTTACCGCTTCGGCCCGCTGTGAAGCGCCGCCTGGTCCCCCGCGGCCTGCGCACCCGGCTCGTCGTCGGCTTCCTCCTGGTGTCCGCGCTCAGTGCCCTGACCACCGCCGCGATCACCTACCACCAGGCGCGCACCGCGATCCTGGCCCGCGCCCAGAACAGCGCCGTGCACGACCTGCGCGACCAGGTCGACTCCCTCGCGCCGGACCTGCCTGCCCGCCCCACCGACGCGGATCTGCGCACCCTCACGCTCCAGCTCGACCGGGCCGGCGGCGCGCGCAACTGGCGCACCGCCGCCGCCTACCGCGGCGGCCCGCTCGTCGCCACCACCACCCCCGCCCCCGTCGTCCCCGCGGAGCTGCGCAGCTCCGCGGCATCGGCCCGCAACGCCGTCGTGCAGCGCTTCCACCGCGACGGCGACCCCCGGCTCGCCGTCGCGCTGCCCGTCGCCTCCGCCGGCCGCTCGTCCGCGCCGTCCGGGCTCGTCGTCTACGCCTCCTTCTCGCTCGCACCCGAGCAGCGCGACGTCAGCTCGCTGGTCGCCGCGGCCCGCGCCGGCGCCCTGCCCGTCGTGCTCGCCTCCCTGGTGCCCGCGCTGCTTGCCGCCCGCCGCGTCCTGCGCCCGGTGCGGCAACTGCGCTCCGCCACGGAGTCCATGGCGGCCGGCGCGCTCGACACCCGTATCGACGTCACCGGCGACGACGAACTCGCCGACCTGGGACGCACCTTCAACACCATGGCCGCGACCCTCCAGGCCGATGCCACCACCCTGCGGCGCATGGAGGAGGGCGCCCGCCGGTTCGCCGCCGACGTCTCGCACGAGATGCGCACCCCGCTCGCGGCGATGACCGCCGTGACCGGGGTGCTCGACGAGGACGCCGCCTCCGGCCGGCTGGACCCGGAGACGTCCGAGGCGCTGACGCTGGTCGCCGACGAGACCCGCAAACTCGCCCGCATGGTCGAGGACCTGATGGAGATCTCCCGGTTCGACGCCGGTGCCGCCGTGCTGCACCTCGACGAGATCGACGTCGGCGAACTCGTCCGCAAGACGCTGGCGCTGCGCCACTGGCAGGACCGGGTCGAGGTCTCCGTGCCGGAGGGCCTGCGCGCCCGCGTCGACCCGCGCCGTATCGATGTCGTCCTGGCCAACCTCCTCGGCAACGCCCTGCGCCACGGTGGCACCTCGGCGCCGGTGCGCCTGCGGGCCCGGGCCGGCCCGGACGCGCTCGTCCTCACCGTCGCCGACGGCGGCACGGGCATCCCCGACGACGTGCTGCCGCATGTCTTCGACCGCTTCACCAAGGGCGACGCGGCCCGCACCCGCAGCGAGGGCAGCGGGCTGGGCCTGGCCATCGCCGCCGAGAACGCCCGGCTGCACGGCGGCACCCTCACCGCCGCCAACGCCCCCGACCGGGGCGCGGTGTTCACCCTGACCCTGCCCTGGGACCCGGCATGAGAGGGCGCCCGGGAATCCTCGTGCCGCTCGTGCCGGCCCTCCTTGCCCTGGTCAGCGCCTGCGGCATCACCGACAGCGGACCCGCACAGGCCGGCCCGCCGGCCACCGGAGGGCCCGAGCGGGAGAGCCGCCCGGCGGACGTCGTGCACGTGTACTTCTCCTCGCCCCTCGGCCTCGAACGGGTCTCCCGCCTCGCTCGCGGCCCGAACTCCCCCCAAGACGCCCTGAATCGCCTCCGGGAGGGCCCTGACGAGGCCGAGCGGGCCCGCGGCCTGATCAGCTTCGTCCCGCGCGACGCCCCCGCGCCGACGGTCACCGGGCAGCGGCGCGGCGGAGCCGACGTCCTCGTGCCCCGCGGGTGGGGGACCAACCGCACCGCCCTGCGCCAGCTGGTGTGTACCGCCGCCGACGCGGTGGGCACGGCGGACGGCACCCCCCTCGGCGAGGTGGAGGTGCGGGTGCGCCGCGCGCCGGGCGGGGCCACGGAGACCCAGCGCTGCGAGCTGCCCCCGGGCTCAGGGCGGGGCCCGGTGACACCCGAATCGAATAAAGGCGCGGAAACCACCTAATAGGGTGAACTGACTGCGCGTGGCTCCCCGTTCACCGTCGGTGCGGACACGATGTGCGGGTCGAGGTCGCCGGCCCGCGTGTTGTCCCCCATGGGCGCGGCCGGCGGCTCCATTTCTCCTGTGAGGGTTCCACACACGTGTCCATCAGTCCCGCCCGTTCCTTCGGCATGCCCCGACGCCTCGCCGCGACCTTCGTCGCCACCGCGCTCACGGCCGGCCCCGCCCTTCTGCTCGGCGCCGTGCCCGCCCATGCCACCGGAAGCCACGGCCCGGCCCGCGGCACCGCCGACGCGGTCGTGCTGCGCACCGGCCTGAACGTCGGGCTGCTCCACAAGACGCTCGATGTGCCGCTGAACGCCGTGCTGAACGACGTGCACGCCCCGGCCTCCGCCTCGAAGACCGCGCTGACCGTCACCCTCGACGGCATCGACGGCGGCAAGCCGTTCAGCGTGCTGCGCGCCGATGCCGCCACCGCGCGCGGCACCGCCGACCGCCACCGGGCCGAGGGCTACGCCAACCTCGTACGGGCCAAGGTGCGCCTGCCCGGTCTGCCGCCGCAGCTGTCCCTGATCGAGGCGCGGCAGGTCACCGCCAAAGCGGTGTGCGCGGCGGGGCAGCGACCCCGCGCCGAGTCCAACGTGCTGGGGCCGGTCCGCGTCCTGGGCAAGAAGGTCACGCTCACGGCGGGCGGGACGACGGACGTCAAGGTGCCGGGCGTCGGCGAGGTGCGGCTCGACCTGTCCCGGAAGAGCGTCACGTCCAAGAGCGCCGCGGCCACCGCGCTGGAGCTGAAGGTCTCCCTCAACCCGCTGCGGCTGAACGTCGCCGAGGTGCACGGCCAGGTCACGCTGGTCCGGGCCGGCTGCACCGCACCGGGCGGCACGGCGCCCGGGGACAACGGCTCCGGCGGCACCAGCGGCGGCCAGACGGGCGGCGGTCAGTCGGGCGGTCAGAGCGGCGGCAGCAAGCCGGCCGGCGGAGGGACCCACGTGCAGCAGACCGGAGCCAAGCCCGGCACCGGCCAGAACCTCGCGGAGACCGGCGGCAGTTCGGCCACGCCGTACCTCGCCGGCGGCGCGGCCCTGCTGGTCGCGGCCGGGGCCGGCGCGATCGGCTACACCCGCCGGCGCCGCGGCGCCGCGCCGCAGGGCGGCCGCGGCTGACGGACCCGTACACCACGCCGGTGCTGTGGGGGCACCGCGTGTGGGGTACGGCCGGGGTGCGCCGTACGGGCCCGTACGGCGCACCTCACCCCTCGCCGGGATCCCCGTGGCCGCGTGGTCCGCGGGGATTACGGCGAGGTCGGCCCCATCGGGCTCCTCCGGACTTCACCTGGCCCCTCCGGCGCGGCCTGCCGCCCGGGGCACGCCCCGACCCGCCCTACGCCACGGCCTCGCCCAGCACGTCGCCCAGGGCCGTCGCGAACCGGTCCGTCGTGGCCCGGTCCCGTACCGCCAGCCGCAGCCAGTCGGGTCCCAGGCCCGGGAAGGTGTCGCCCCGGCGCACCGCGAAGCCACGGGTCCGCAGCGCGGCCCGTACCGCGTCCGCGCCCGGCAGCCGGAGCAGCACGAACGGGCCCGCCGCCGGGGCGACCGTCCGGATCTGCCCGAACGCGCCCAGCCGGGCCAGCAGATGGTCCCGGTCCACGGCGATCCGCCCGGCCGCGGCGGCCGCCTCCGCCAGCGCCCCGGGCGTGGAGCACGCCTCGGCCGCCGCCAGCGCGGGACTGGAGACCGGCCACAGCGGCTGCGCCCGCTCCAGGGCGGCGACGGTGTCCGGGTCGGCCAGCACATAGCCGATCCGCAGCCCGGCCAGCCCCCACGTCTTGGTGAGGCTGCGCAGCACCACCAGGCCCGGCAGATCCGTGCGGTCGGCCAGCGCCTCCCGTTCGCCGGGCACCGCGTCCATGAACGCCTCGTCCACCACCAGCGTGCGGCCGGGCCGCGCCAGGCGGGCCAGGACGTCCGCGGGGTGCAGGACCGAGGTGGGGTTGGTGGGGTTGCCGAGGACGACCAGATCGGCGTCCTCGGGCACCGCGGCCGGATCCAGCCGGAAGCCGTCCCGGGCGTCGAGCAGGACCCGTCCGACCTGGTGCCCGGCGTCCCGCAGCGCGGCCTCGGGCTCGGTGAACTGCGGATGCACCACGACCGGCCGGCGGGCGCGTACGGCGCGGGCGAGCAGGACGAACGCCTCCGCGGCGCCGGACGTCAGCAGCACCCGCTCCCCGGGCAGCCCGTGCCGGTCGGCGACCGCCCGGCGCGCCGCCCGGCCGTCCGGGTACGCGGCGAGGGTGTCCAGCGACGCGGCGATCCGTGCCCTGAGCCAGGCCGGGGGAGTGCCGGTGCGGACATTGACCGCCAGATCCGTCAACGCGCCGTCCGCGCCCCGCACTTCGGCGTCGCCGTGATGCCGCAGGTCGGGTTCGGGCGGCGGGACGGCCGGGGGAGCGGGGAGCCGGGCGGATCCGGTGCGCGGGGGCACGGTCACCGCTCCCCGGTGTCCGCCGCCGGGGAAGCGGCGCGCCGCGCCGCGCCGGCGGTCTCCCGGGCGTCCTCCGCCGCCGCCCGGCCACCGCACGTCGCGGCGCTCAGCAGCGGATCGCCCGCCGCCGCGTGGTAGCGCTCCATGACCACCTCGGCCAGCTCGGCCGGGGTGCCGAGCACCCCCGCCCCGAGCACCTCCGTGGCCGGGTGCGCCGCGGCCCAGCCCTCGGTCTGCATCCGCAGCCGCTCCAACAGACCGCCGGGGAAGAAGAAGTAGGGCAGGACCACGATCCGGCCGGCCGCACCGGCTCCCGCAGCGGCGGCCAGCGTCCGGCACCGGTCCAGTCCGGCCGGCACGTCGGGGGCCGTCCGGGCGACGAACGCGGTCTCCACGCCCGCGAATCCACGCCCCTCCCACAGCAGCCGCGCGGCCCGTAGCACCTCGGCGTTGGCCTGCGGATCGGTGGTGCCGCGCCCCACCAGCAGCACGGTCGTCCGCGCCCGGTCCTCGGGCCGGCGGGCCCCGCCGCCCAGCGCCTCGTCCAGCCGCCGCTCCAGCACGTCCAGCAGCCTGGGGTGCGGCCCCAGCTCGGCGCCGCAGACGTGGGCGAGGCGGGGGTGGCGCTCCGTCGCCCGCGCCAGCGCCGCGGGCAGTGCCTCCGGTACCGGCCCGGTGGGGGCGAGCAGCAGCGGTACCACCGCGAGCCGGGTCACGCCGCGTGCCACGAGCCCGTCGACCGCCTCGTCCAGCGGCAGCGACGCCGGTGAGCTGCCGAAGAATCCTCCGGCGACGGGGACATCGGGGTGGCGCTCGCCGAGCACACGCACCAGGGTGCGCAGGGCCTCGGCACCACTTTCGTCACGGGTGCCGTGACCGGCGATGAGCAGTGCGGGAGGAGGGGTCACTGGGTCTCCTTGGTGCCGGTGGTTGTGCTGTCGGGCGCCGGGCCGCCGACGGCCGCCGTCCGCCGATCCGTGCCACGGCGGGGCGGGTTGGACGAGGTCATGACGATATCCGCAGCCTGCGAAGGAGCCTCGGTGGCTCCCTCCCTACCAGCGGTAACCCCACCGTGGTCTGTTACTGCCGGGCCGGCGAGCGCGCAGGTCGCCCCCGCCGGCCGCCCCCGCGGCGCCGACTTCCGCTTGCCGGCGAGGAGTTCGGCGCCCGGCCCCGCGGCCAGCAGCGCGGCGGCCTCGGCCACGCTCGGCGTCCCGACGGCGGCCGCCGCGGCCGGGGACGGAGCCGGTACCCGTACGGCCGCCAGCTGCGCCGCCGGGAACGACCGCAACGGCACCCCCAACCGGCGGGCCGCGCCGAGCAGCCCCGGCTCCGCCGCCCTGGCCGTCACCGTCGCCAGGGCGACGACCCGCGCCGCCGGGTCCACCGAGGCCAGCGTGGCGCGGACCAGCTCCAGCACCTCGCCGACCGGGACACCGCGGCGCGCTCCGACGCCGGCGACCAGCGCCGCCGTCGGCTCGCCGGCCGCCCGCGGGCTCATCCCCGGGCCGCGGCGATCCGTGCCGCGCTCGCCACCAGCCGCCCGGCCAACGACGGTTCGGCGGCCCAGTGCACATGCAGGTACGAGGCGTGCACCCCGCCCGCCACGAACCCCTCCACCCGCCGCTCCGGGTGCGTTTGCCCCCACGCCGGATCCGCGCCCGCCCCCGGCTCCAGCACCGTGCGGTGGAACTCGTGGCCCCGCACCCGGGTCCCGGCCGCGGCCAGTACGTTGTCGCCGAGTGCCACCGCCTCCCGGTAGCCGAGGGTGAGCCGCTCGGTCATCCGGGCCTCGGCGGGCAGCACCCCGCACATCGGCTTCCCGTCGATCGACCGGGACAGGTAGAGCAGCCCGGCGCATTCGGCGGAGACCGGCGCCCCCGAGGCGGCCAGTTCGGCCACCGCCGCACGCAGCGGCGCGTTCGCCGACAGCTCCGGCGCATAGACCTCGGGGAAGCCGCCGCCGATCACCAGCCCCTGGGCGCCGGGCGGCAGCCGCTCGTCCCGCAGCGGGTCGAAGGGCACCACCTCGGCGCCCGCGACGGCCAGCAACTCGGCGTGCTCGGCGTACGAGAAGGTGAACGCGGCGCCGCCCGCAACCGCGATCAGCGGCCTGGCGGAGGGCGCAGCCGTGGACTGCTCGGCCGCCGGTGCCAGCTCCGCCGCCGGATCCCATGGCGCGTCCGGCAGCTCGGGCACGCTGCGCGCCAGCGCCAGCAGCGCCGGGAGATCGCAGCCTTCGCGGATCCGCGCGGCGAGCTCGCTCACCGACTCCAGCGCCTCGGCCCGCCGTTCGGCGACCGGCACCAGGCCCAGATGGCGCGACGGCGTCCCGGCCCGCCCGTCGCGGCGCAGCGCGCCGAGCACCGGCACCCCCGAGGAGTCCATCGCCTCGCGCAGCAGCTGCTCGTGGCGGTCCGAGCCGACCTTGTTGAGGATCACCCCGGCAAGCCGCACCTCCGGGTCCCACGAGGCGAAGCCGTGCACCAGCGCGGCCACCGACCGGGACTGCGAGGAGGCGTCCACCACCAGCACCACCGGTGCCCGCAGCACCTTCGCGACCTGCGCCGTCGACGACAGCTCGCCCCGGTCCGACGCCCCGTCGAACAGCCCCATCACGCCCTCGACCACGGCCAGATCCGCGCCCGCCGCACCGTGCAGGAACAGCGGCGCGATCCGGTCCGTCCCGCACAGGAAGGCGTCCAGGTTGCGGCCGGGCCGGCCGGTGGCCAGGGAATGGTAGCCGGGGTCGATGTAGTCGGGGCCCACCTTGTGCGGCGACACCGCGAGCCCGGCCTCGGTGAACGCCGCCATCAGCCCGGTGGCCACGGTCGTCTTTCCCGCTCCCGACGCCGGCGCGGCGATCACCAGCCGGGGGACCGCACCGCCGCTCATGCCGTACTCGCCCGGTTCACCGTGGTCACCATTCGATGCCCCGCTGGCCCTTCTGGCCCGTGTCCATCGGGTGCTTGACCTTCGTCATGTCCGTCACCAGGTCGGCGAAGTCCACCAGCGCCTCGGGGGCGTCCCGTCCGGTGATGACGACATGCTGCGTACCGGGGCGGTCGCGCAGCACCGACACCACCTCGTCGGTGTCGATCCAGCCCCACTTCAGCGGATAGGCGAACTCGTCCAGCACCAGCAGCTTGTAGGTCTCCGCGGCGAGATCCCGCTTGACCTGCTCCCAGCCCTCGCGCGCCGCGTCCTCACTGGAGGCGATGTCGCGCTGCACCCAGGACCAGCCCTCGCCCATCTTGTGCCAGGCGACGGTGCCGCCCTCGCCGGACTCCCCGAGCACCTTCAGCGCCCGCTCCTCGCCGACCTTCCACTTCGCCGACTTCACGAACTGGAACACCCCGACCGGCCAGCCCTGGTTCCAGGCGCGCAGCGCCAGCCCGAAGGCGGCGGTGGACTTGCCCTTGCCCTGGCCGGTGTGGACGAACACCAGCGGGCGGTTGCGGCGCTGGCGGGTGGTGAGCCCGTCGTTCGGTACGACGGACGGCTGTCCCTGCGGCATTACGCGGCCTTCCTGTTGCCTTGCACGGTCCGTACGAGCGCGGAGACGCTGTCCGCGCGCAGTTCGTCGAGGGTGATCGCGGTGCCCTGCAGCTCACGGGCCAGCTCGCCCGCGAGGCCCAGCCGCACCGGGCCCGCCTCGCAGTCCACGACCACCGAAGCGGTGCCCGCACCGGCCAGCAGCCGGGCCGCCCGGGCGGCCCGCACCAGCGGCTCGGGGCCGCCGGTCGCCCGCCCGTCGGTGACGACCACCAGCAGCGGCCGCCGCGAGGCATCCCGCATCCGCTCCACCCGCAGCACCTCATGGGCCCGCAACAGCCCCTCCGACAGCGGCGTACGGCCGCCCGTCGGCAGCTGCTCCAGCCGCGCCGCGCCCGCCTCGACCGAGGACGTCGGGGGCAGCGCCAGCTCGGCGCCGCCGCCCCGGAAGGTGATCATGCCGATCTTGTCGCGGCGCTGATACGCGTCCAGGAGCAGCGAGAGCACCGCGCCCTTGACCGCACTCATCCGCTTCCGGGCCGCCATCGACCCGGACGCGTCCACGACGAACAGGACCAGATTGCCCTCGCGCCCCTCGCGCACCGCCTCGCGCAGATCGTCCCGCCGCACCACCAGACCCGGCCCGCGGCGGCCGCGCACCCGCTGGTGGGGCGCCGCGGCCTGCACGGTCGCGGCCAGGTGCAGCTTGCCCAGGGCGCCGTGCGGGCGCCGGGCGCCGGTCGTCCGGCCGTGCGCGGTGCGGGCCCGCGAGCGGCGGCCGTCCGCGCCCTCGCCCAGCCCCGGCACGTCCAGCCGCCGGGTGCGGAACGGCTCGGCGGCGCCGACCGCGGCCTTCTCGCCGCCCGCGCCCGGTGCGCCCTGCTCGGCCGGTTCCTCCGCCCGCCCCGACTCGCGGGCCTGCTCCGGGGCCGCGGGCTGCTCCTGGGGGGCCTCCCGCTCCTGCTGGTGGGGGAGTTCGGGGCCCGGGGCCGGCGACTCGTCCGGGCCGCCGTCCTGCGGCGGGCGCCCGCCGCCCTCCGGACCGCCGCCACCGGGGCCGTCGTCCGGACCGTCCGGCTCCGGATCGTCGTCGCCGCCCGTGCCCTCGTCCGCCCCGAACTCCTCCAGCGTTTGGTCGAGTTTGTCCTCGTCCAGGCCCGGTGCGTCGAACGGATTACGGCGCCGGCGGTGCGGCAGCGCCAGCAGCGCGGCCTGCCGCACGTCCTCCTCCAGCACCTCCGTCCGCCCCGCCCACGCGGCCAGCGCGGTGGCGGTGCGCGCCATCACGATGTCCGCGCGCATCCCGTCCACCTCGAACGCGGCACAGGTCGCGGCGATCTGCCGCAGCGCCGCGTCCCCCAGCGTCACGCCCGGCAGCAGCTCCCGCGCCACGGCGATCCGCCGGCGCAGCTCGTCCTCCTCGGCCGCCCAGCGCGCCGCGAAGCCGGCCGGATCGGCGTCGTACGCCAGCCGGCGCCGCACGACCTCCACCCGCAGGTCCGGCTCGCGCGAGGCGGCGACCTCGACCGTGAGCCCGAACCGGTCCAGCAACTGCGGCCGCAGCTCGCCCTCTTCGGGGTTCATCGTCCCCACCAGCAGGAAGCGCGCCGCGTGCCGTACCGAGACGCCCTCCCGCTCCACGTACGAGGCACCCATGGCGGCCGCGTCCAGCAGCAGGTCCACCAGGTGGTCGTGGAGCAGATTGACCTCGTCGACGTAGAGGATGCCGCGGTGTGCGTCCGCCAGCAGACCCGGCTCGAAGGCCTTCACGCCCTCCGCCAGGGCCCGTTCGATGTCCAGCGCGCCGACCAGCCGGTCCTCGGAGGCGCCGACGGGCAGTTCGACCATCCGGGTGGGGCGTTCCTCGGCGGCGCCCGTGCCGTGCGGCCCGTCGGGGCAGCCGGGGTCGGGCGCGTCCGGGGCGCAGGCGAAGCGGCAGCCCGCGACCACGTCCACGGCCGGCATCAGCGCCGACAGCGCACGCACCGCGGTGCTCTTGGCGGTGCCCTTCTCGCCGCGGACCAGCACACCGCCGACCGCGGGGCTCACCGCGTTCAGCAGCAGCGCCAGCCGCAGGTCGTCCATGCCGACCACCGCGCTGAAGGGGTACTGCGGGGTCGTGTCGTGCGGGGTTGTCATGCTGTGTCGTCCTCCACGTCGCCGTCGAGCTCCGTATCCGTCCCTTGGGTACCCCTCATGGCGCCCCCGGAGGCACGAACGGCAGCCCGTCCGGTACCCCCTCCTCGATCAGCCGCAGCAGCGCGGCGGTGTCCGCGTGCTCCTCGATCAGATCGCCCAGCCGGTCCAGCTGCTCCTCGCGCAGGGCGGCGAAACAGGTGTCGGGGGCGGGCACGAACGCCCGGCCGGCGTCCGCCGCGACCCGCCGCAGCAGGGCCCGGCGGAAGCCGTCGCTCTCCAGGGAGCCGTGCCAGTGCGTGCCCCAGACGGAGCCGACCCGGCAACCGTCCAGGAACTCTTCGTCCCCGCCGGTCACTTCGGCGACCCCGTGGTGGATCTCGTACCCCTCCACCGGCTCGCCCAGCGCCGTACCCGCCGGCCGGGCCAGGGTCTTCTCCGCCGCGAACCGCACCCGTACCGGCAGCAGCCCGAGCCCCTCGACGGTGCCCGCCTTCGACTCGACCTCGTCCTCGATGAGTTCGCCCAGCATCTGGAAGCCACCACAGATGCCCAGCACCGGCTGGCCCTCGGCGGCCCGCCGGGCGATCGCGTCCGCCAGTCCCCGCGCGCGCAGCCACTCCAGCGCCCGGACCGTGCCCCGGGTCCCCGGCAGCACCACCAGATCCGCGTCGGCCAGCTCCTCGGCCCGGTCCACGAACCGCACCACCACGCCCGGCTCCGCGGCCAGCGCGTCCACGTCCGTGAAGTTCGACATCAGCGGCACGGCGCAGACCGCCACCCGCAGCACCTCCGCGCCGTGCGGCTGGGGGCCCCTCCCAGCGTTAGCTGGGGGAGCCACCACGCTCTCGCGCACCGCGCCGCGCAGCGACACCCTCAGGCCGTCCTCCTCGTCGATGCCCAGCCCGTGCGCGAAGGGCAATACGCCCAGCGTCTGCCGCCCCGTGAGGCCGCGCAGCATCTCCAGCCCCGGCTCCAGCAGCGTCACATCGCCCCGGAACTTGTTGACCAGATAGCCCGCGACCAGCGACTGGTCCTCCTTCGACAGCAGCGCGGTGGTACCGAAGAAGGACGCGAACACCCCGCCGCGGTCGATGTCGCCGACCACGACGACCGGGATCCTGGCGGCCCGCGCGAGGCCCATGTTCACGATGTCGGTACGCCGCAGGTTGATCTCGGCGGGGCTGCCGGCGCCCTCGCAGATCACCGCGTCGTGCGTGCGCCGCAGCTCGGCCAGGCAGTCGGTGACGGTGCCGAGCAACTGCTCCTGCCGGCCCGCGTACGGCGTCTCCCCGGGGGACGACCCCCCGGACCCCCCGAAGTACCCCCGGGCACTGAGCTCACCCACCGGCTTGCCCAGCAGCACGACCTGGCTGCTGCGGTCGCTGCCCGGCTTGAGCAGCACCGGATTCATCAGCGCGGTCGGCTCCACCCGGGCCGCGGCGGCCTGCATCGCCTGGGCCCGCCCGATCTCCGCGCCCTCGCGCGTGACGAACGAATTCAGCGACATGTTCTGCGCCTTGAACGGTGCCACCCGGACGCCCTGACGGGCCAGCCAGCGGCAGATCCCCGCCGTCACCACGCTCTTGCCGGCGTCGGACGTCGTACCGGCCACCAACAGGCCACCACCGACCGCCCCGCCGGCTGCCCCGCCGGCTGCCTTCAACCGCCCGTTCACCGGGTCCTCCTCCTGCGCCGGGGGTCCGGCTGTTGTGAGCTGTGGGCGCCACGGCTGTACTTGGGGTTGCTGCACCGCTTCGGGGCTCTGCACCACTTCGGGTCGCTGCACCGCTCGGGGGCTGTACACCACTTCGGGTCTCTACACCCGCCCACCCCCC
>NZ_SDIG01000074.1:0-29915 GCF_004122755.1 Streptomyces sp. TM32 | reverse complement strand
TCCACCCCCAACGGGAGGGGGCGGACCGCAGGACGGAGTCCGGAGGGCCGGTCCCGCAGCCGAACAGCCAGCGCAGCGGCAACCAGCCCCGCCGCAGGCGCAACGGCGAGTAGCCCCGCGGCGGGCCAGCCGACCACGTCGCGCCGCGCCGCAAAGCGCAACGGCGAGCAACACCCACGGCGGGCCAGCCGACAACGTGCGGCGCGCCGCAAAGCGCAGCGGGTACGGTACGGGGTACATAAGGGAACAAATCGCCCTGGGCCGGTCAGCGGGCTCGGATGATGGAGGCCACATGCGCAGCGCCCGTGTCGTGCACGCTCCCGACGCTCCGGACAACACCGGCATCAACGCCGGCAATTTCTCCCAGGCGGCGAGGGTGGGCGACACCGTCTACATCGGTGGCACCCTGGCCATCGACCAGCACGCCCAGCAGGTGGTCGAGGACGATGCGCGCGAGGCGATGCGGCGCGCCTTCACCAATCTGGACGCGATCTGCCGGACGGCGGGCACCTCGTTGAGCGACATCGTCATGCTGACCGCGCTGCTCACCGATCTCGACGATCTGGACGCGCTCAACGAGGTCCAGGCCGAATTCTTCACGGCGCCGTTCCCCCCGCGTTCCACGCTCAAGGTCGCCGGGCTCCCGCACGGGCGGGTCGAACTCACGGCGGTCGCCGTTGTGGGAAGCGGTCCTCTTGTGCGGGAAGAGTCCTGACCTCGCTGGTGCTTTACCGGCGGTTTCCTTGCTGGTCCTGGTCCGCCGGGTTCAGTATGCCGTCGATGATCTTCGCCCACTGCTCGACGACCCGGTCGCGGCGGGCCGAGTCGTCGGTCAGGAGGTTGGCGAGACCGAGGCCGCGGGCCATGTCGAGCAGGCCCTGGACGGTCTCCCGTACGCCGGGCACCGCTTCGTCGGCGTCCAGCAGGGCGACCGCCGTGCGGTGTGCCTCCCGTCCCACCCGGGCCTCCAGGGCGGTGACCCGGTCGCGCAGCTGCTCCTCGTCGGAGGCGGCCACCCACAGGTGCAACGCGGCGCGGAACAGCGGCCCCGTGTAGAGGCCGACGAGTTCCTCGACGATGACCCAGGTGCGGGCGACGGAGCCGGCCGGCGGGAGGTTGTGGGCGACGGCCTTGACGGCGCCCCGGCGCTTCTCCGCGACGTGTTCGACGGCCGCGGTGAAGAGGTCCTCGCGGGTGCGGAAGTGGTGCTGGGCGGCGCCCCGGGAGACGCCCGCGCGCTCGGCGACCACCGAGACCGTGCTGCCGCTCCAGCCGCGCTCGGCGAGGCAGGCGATGGCGGCCTCCAGCAGTTTCAGGCGGGTGGCGCGGCTGCGTTCCTGCTGGGGCTGCTTGGGGCCGCGGGCGGGGGTCAGCGCGCCCATGCCGGGGCCCGTCGCTCCAGGAAGGCGGTCATGCCCTCGCGGGCCTCGGCGGAGCCGAAGAGTCGCACGGACTGTTCGGCCAGCGCCTCGGTGTCCCGGTCGAAGGTGTCCAGCACCTGGGCGGTGACCAGTTTCTTCGATTCGGCCAGGCCCTGGGGGGAGCCCTTGCGCAGGCCGTCCAGTACGGGCGCGAGGCCGGTGTCGACGTCGTCGGCGGCGAGGGTGACCAGGCCGATCCGGGCCGCCTCGACCGCGTCGAACTTCTCGCCGGTGAGGTAGTAGCGGCCGGCTGCCCGGGGGTCCAGGCGCGGCAGCAGCGGGAGGGAGATGACGGCGGGGGCGAGGCCGAGGCGGGCCTCGGTGAAGGCGAAGGTGGCGTCGGGTCCGGCCGCGGAGATGTCGCAGGCGCCGAGCAGGCCCAGTCCGCCGGCCCGGACGTGGCCGGTGACCCGGGCGACGACCGGCTTCGGCAGGGCCACGATCGCGCGCAGCAGCCGGGCCAGGCCCAGCGGGCCGTCCTTCGCGGTGCCCGAGGTGGCCTCGGAGAGGTCCGCGCCGGCGCAGAACGTGCCGCCGGTGTGGGTCAGGACGACGGCGCGGGTCCCGTGGTCGGTCGCGGCGTCCGCGAGTGCCTGGTGGAGTTCGCCCACCAGGCGGGTGGAGAGGGCGTTGCGGTTGTGCGGGGAGTCCAGCGTGAGCGTGGTGATGCCGCGCTCGTGGGAGCGCAGCACCAGGGGTGTCGCGGAGGCGTCGGTCATCGGGGCGTCGAACTCCTTTCCCTGGCGCGCAGTTCGCGCCGCAGGATCTTTCCGGTGGCGGCGCGCGGCACGGTGTCCAGGAACTCCACGCGGCGCACCTTTTTGTACGGGGCCACCTGCCCGGCAACGTACGCGATGACCTCGTCCTCGCTGAGCCGGGCCCCCCGCTGGCGGACCACGAATGCCTTGGGGACCTCGTTGCCGTCGGCGTCCGTGACGCCGATGACCGCGGCGTCGGCGATCGCGTGATGGCCGAGCAGCAGCGCTTCGAGGTCGGCGGGGGCGACCTGATACCCCTTATATTTGATCAACTCCTTGACGCGGTCGACGACATGGAGCCAGCCGTCGGCGTCCGCCCGCCCGATGTCGCCGGTGTGCAGCCAGCCCTCGGGGTCGATCATCGCGGCGGTGTCGGCGGGCCGCCCCAGATAGCCCCGCATGACCTGCGGGCCGCGGATGAGGATCTCGCCGCTCTCCCCCGGCGGCAGGTCCACGCCGGTCGTCAGGGACACCAGACGCATCTCCGTGTTGGGGATCAGCTTGCCGACGGCGCCCGGGGGCGGGTTCGGTGCGTCGAGGGGCACGGCGTGCGTACCCGGGGACAACTCGGTCATCCCGTAGGCCTGGCGGACCGGCGGCAGGCCGAGGCGCCGGGAGCAGGCCGCGGCCAGTTCGGCGTCCAGCGGCGCCGCGGCGCTGACGAGGTAGCGCAAGGAGGACAGGTCGTAGTCGGCGACCAGGGGGTGTTTGGCCAGGGCCAGCACGATGGGGGGCGCCACGTAGACGGCCGTGATGCGGTGTTGCTCGATCGCGGCGAGGAACTGGCGCAGGTCGAAGCGGGGCAGCACGACGACGGTGGCGCCCTGCCGCAGCGGGGCGTTCATCAGCGCGGTCAGCCCGTAGATGTGGAAGAACGGCAGCACGGCCAGCACCCGGTCGTCGGGGCCGCTGGAGATGAGCGGGGTGAGCTGGGCGAGGTTGGTGGCGATGCTGCGGTGGGTGAGCATCACGCCCTTGGGGGCGCCGGTGGTACCGGAGGAGTAGGGCAGGACGGCGAGGTCGGCCGCCGGGTCGAGGGCGACGGAGGGTTCCGGGCCGGTGCAGGCGGCCAGGTCCAGGACGCCACGGTGGCCCGGGGCCCGGTCGCAGACGAGGATCTCGGCGATGCCGCCGGCCCGCCGGGCCGCGCCGCGGGCGGTGTCCAGCAGCGCCGAGGTGGTGACGATCCAGCGGGCTCCGGAGTCCCCCAGCTGCTTGGCGAACTCGTCCTCGGTCGCCAGCGGATGGACGGGGGTGACCGCCGCCCCGCAGCGGGTGGCAGCGTAGAACACGGCCGGGAAGAGCAGGCTGTTGGGACTGTGCAGAGCCAGCACCTCACCCTTACGGAGCCCGGAGGCGGCGAGCGCGGCGGCGATCCGTCGGCTGAGGTGGTCGAGCCGGGCGTAGCTGAGGGTGCGGCCGTCGAGGCCGTCGACGAGGGCGGGCCGGTCGCCGTACTCCGCCGCCCGCCCGAGGACCACCTCGTGGATCGGCAGCTCCACGGGCGCGATGTCGGCGTACTCGCTGCGGAACACGTGGGATACGTGGGACACCTGGGGTGCTGGGGACACCATGCCTGGGACTTCCCTTCGGCGGTGGGCGGACGGCGGGCGGGACGGCCCCCGGCCGGCCGGGTCGGGCCCGGCCGGCTCGCGCAGCATCCCGCCCTCAGTACGACTTGGGCAGCCCCAGCGTCTGGTGTGAGACAAAGTTGAGGATCATCTCGCGGCTGACCGGGGCGACCCGTGCCACCCGGGCCGCCGTGATCATCGAGGCGAGGCCGTACTCCCGGGTGAGGCCGTTGCCGCCGAGGGTGTGCACGGCCCGGTCGACGGCGTGGACCGCGGCCTCGGCCGCCGCGTACTTGGCCATGTTGGCAGCCTCGCCGGCACCCATGTCGTCGCCGGCGTCGTAGAGGTGGGCGGCCTTCTGCGTCATCAGCCGGGCGAGTTCCAGCTCGATGTGGGCCTGGGCGAGGGGGTGGGCGATGGCCTGGTGGGCGCCGATGGGCTCCTTCCACACCTGCCGGGTGCGGGCGTAGTCGAGGGCCCGGTCCAGCGCGTAGCGGCCCATCCCCAGGGCGAACGCGGCGGTCATGATGCGCTCCGGGTTGAGCCCGGCGAACAGTTGCAGCAGCCCGGCGTCCTCGTCGCCGACCAGCGCGTCGGCGGGCAGCCGCACCTCGTCCAGGGTCAGCTCGAACTGCTTCTCCGCGGCGGCCAGTTCCATGTCGATCGGGCTGCGGCCGAAGCCGGGGGCGTCACGCGGGACGATGAACAGGCAGGGCTTGAGCCGCCCGGTCCTGGCGTCCTCGGTGCGGCCGACGATCAAGGTCGCGTCGGCGATGTCGACGCCCGAGATGAAGACCTTCCGGCCGTTGAGGACCCATCCCCCACCCTCCCGGCGGGCCGTGGTCGTGATGCGGTGGGAGTTGGACCCGGCGTCCGGCTCGGTGATGCCGAAGGCCATGGTGCGGGTGCCGTCGGCGAGGCCCGGGAGCCAGGTCCGCTTCTGTTCCTCGGTACCGAACCGGGCGATGACCGTGCCGCAGATCGCGGGTGAGACCACCAGCATCAGCAGTGGACAGCCGGCCGCACCCAACTCCTCCAGAACGATGGAGAGTTCGGCGATGCCGCCGCCTCCGCCGCCGTACTCCTCGGGGAGGTTGACGCCGAGGTGGCCGAGCTTGGCGGCCTCCGCCCAGAGCGCGTCGGCGTGCCCGCCCTCGGCCACGGTCCGCGCGAGGTACTCCCGGCCGTAGCGTTTGCCGAGGGCGGCGACGGAGCTGCGGAGGGCGCGGTGTTCCTCGGTCTCGATCACAGGGTTGCTCATGACGGCTCCATGTGTGCGGTGGGTGAGGTGGTGCGCGTACGAGGGAGGGCAGGGGGCGGGGTCAGGCCGTGGCCGGCGGGGTCGTGGTGTCGACGACGGCCAGCAGGGCGCCGACTTCGACCTGTCGTCCGGTGTGGACGGGCAGCGAGGTGAGGGTGCCGGCAGCGGGGGCGGTGATCTTGTGTTCCATCTTCATGGCCTCCAGCCACAGCAGCGGCTGGCCGGCCGCGACCCGGTCGCCCTCGGCGAGGCCGGGCGCGATCCGGGCGACCGTGCCGGGCATCGGCGCCAGCAGCGAGCCGGGCTCGGTGCGGGCGGCGGGATCGGCGAAGCGGGGCAGTGCGGTGAACGACCAGGAGCAGGGGGCGGCGGCCGCGCCGGCCGGCGGGGGCGCGTCGACATGGACCCGGTCCCCGTAGCGGGCGACCGCGAACCGCCGCCGTACGCCGTCGACGTCGAGCACGACCTCGTGGGCGTCGAGGGTCAGCAGCCGTACGCCGGGGAACTCCTCGGCCGACAGTCCGTCCCGGCCGAGCCGGTAGCGGATCGTGTACTCGCGCTCCCCGCAGGCGTAGGTCTTGGCCTGCGGGGCGGAGGGGACGTTGCGGAAGCCCCCGAAGCGGGAGCGGCCGGCCGCGTCGGCGAGGGCGGCGGCGAGCGCGAAGACGCCCCCGCCGTCCGCGCCGGTCCCGGTCAGCGCGGCGAGGTTGCGGTCGTAGAAGCCGGTGTCCAGCGCGCGGGGGTCGGTGAACTCCGGGTGGCGCAGGGACCGTACGAGCAGGTCGCGGTTGGTGGCGGGGCCGTGGATCTCGGCCCGTTCCAGGGCGCCCGCGAGCTTGCGTACCGCCTCGTCCCGGCTCGGCGCCCAGGCGATGACCTTGGCGAGCATCGGGTCGTAGTGGACGCCGATGGTGTCGCCGTCGCTCACCCCGGAGTCCAGCCGGACGCCCTCGGGCAGTGCCAGCCGGTGCAGGGTGCCGGTCTGCGGCTGCCAGCCGGCGGCGGGGTCCTCGGCGTACAGCCGGGCCTCCACGGCGTGCCCGTGCGCCGGCGGGGGATCGCCGTCCAGGGGCCGGCCCTCGGCGACCCGTAGTTGGAGGGCGACGAGGTCGAGGCCGTGGACCGCCTCGGTGACCGGGTGTTCGACCTGGAGGCGGGTGTTCATCTCCAGGAAGTACGCCCGGCCGTCCGCGGAGACCAGGAACTCCACGGTGCCCGCGCCCCGGTAGTCGATGGCGCGGGCGGCCCGGTCCGCGGCCCGGTGCAGGGTGTCCCGCAGTTCCTGCGGCAGTGCGGGGGCCGGGGCCTCCTCGATGACCTTCTGGTGGCGGCGCTGGAGGGAGCAGTCGCGGGTGCCGAGCGTCCAGACCGTGCCGTGCGCGTCGGCGAGGATCTGCACCTCGACATGGCGCCCGCCGACGACGTACGGCTCGACGAACACCTCCCCGTCGCCGAACGCGGCCGCCGCCTCGGCCTGGGCGGCCGTCAACTCCTCGTCGAGCGCGGCCAGTTCGGTGACCACGCGCATGCCGCGGCCGCCGCCGCCGGCCGCCGCCTTCACCAGCAGCGGCAGCTGGGCGTCGGTGGCCGAGCCCGGGTCGACCGGCGCCAGCAGCGGCACCCCGGCCGCCGCCATCAGCTCCTTGGCCCGCGTCTTGGAGGCCATGGCCTCGATGGCGGCGGGCGGCGGCCCGATCCAGGCCAGGCCCGCGTCGGCCACCGCCGCGGCGAATCCGGCGTTCTCGGAGAGGAAGCCGTAGCCGGGGTGGACGGCGTCCGCGCCGGCGGCCCGTGCGGCGGCCACGATCAGATCGCCGCGCAGATAGGTGTCGGCCGGGGCCTCGCCCGGGAGCCGTACGGCGGTGTCGGCCTCCTGGACGAAACGTGCGCCGGCATCGGCGTCCGAGTACACGGCGACGGTGGAGATGCCCAGCTCGCGGCAGGTACGGAAGACCCGCCGGGCTATTTCGCCGCGGTTGGCGACGAGGACGGAACGGATCACTTCTGCCTCACATCCGGAAGACGCCGAAGCCGCCCCGCGCACCCTCGACCGGTGCGGTGTGCAGGGCGGACAGGCACAGGCCGAGAACGGTGCGGGTGTCGCGCGGGTCGATGACGCCGTCGTCGTAGAGCCGCCCGGACAGGAACATCGGCAGCGACTCCGACTCGATCTGCTGCTCGACCATGGCGCGCAGCCCGGCGTCCGCCTCCTCGTCGTACGGCTGCCCCTTGGCCGCGGCCGAGGCGCGGGCGACCAGGGAGAGCACGCCGGCCAGCTGCTGCGGCCCCATGACGGCGGACTTGGCACTCGGCCAGGCGAACAGGAAGCGGGGGTCGTAGGCGCGGCCGCACATGCCGTAGTGGCCGGCGCCGTAGGAGGCGCCCATGAGGACGGACAGGTGCGGGACCTTCGAGTTCGACACCGCGTTGATCATCATCGCGCCGTGTTTGATGATGCCGCCCTGCTCGTACTCCTTGCCGACCATGTAGCCGGTGGTGTTGTGGAGGAAGAGGAGGGGGATGTCGCGTTGATTGGCCAGCTGGATGAACTGGGCGGCCTTCTGGGACTCCGCGCTGAACAGCACGCCCTGGGCGTTGGCGAGGATGCCGACCGGGTAGCCGTGCAGCTCGGCCCAGCCGGTGGTCAGGCTCGGCCCGTAGAGCGGCTTGAACTCGTCGAAGTCCGAGCCGTCCACGATCCGGGCGATGACCTCACGGGGGTCGAACGGCGCCTTGAGGTCGCCCGGGACGATGCCGAGCAGTTCGTCCTCGTCGTACTTCGGTGGGGCGGCCGGTCCCGGATCGGGGTGTGCCTTGCGCCAGTTGAGCCGGGCGACGACCCGCCGGGCCCGGCGCAGCGCGTCCGGCTCGTCCAGCGCGAAGTAGTCCGCGAGGCCGGAGGTGCGGGCGTGCATCTCGGCGCCGCCCAGCGACTCGTCGTCGCTCTCCTCGCCGGTCGCCATCTTCACCAGCGGCGGTCCGCCCAGGAACACCTTGGCGCGTTCCTTGACCATGATGACGTGGTCGGACATGCCGGGGACGTAGGCCCCGCCCGCGGTCGAGTTGCCGAACACCACGGCGATGGTCGGGATGCCGGCCGCCGACAGCCGGGTGAGGTCCCGGAACAGCGCGCCGCCCGGGATGAAGATCTCCTTCTGGCTGGGCAGATCGGCGCCGCCGGACTCGACGAGCGAGATCAGCGGCAGCCGGTTGGCGAGGGCGATCTCGTCGGCCCGCAGCGCCTTCTTCAGCGACCAGGGGTTGCTGGCGCCGCCGCGCACCGTCGGGTCGTTGGCGGTGACGAGGCACTCCACGCCCTCGACGGTGCCGATGCCGGTGACCACCGAGGCGCCGACGGGGTAGTCGCTGCCCCAGGCCGCGAGCGGCGACAGCTCCAGGAACGGGGTGTCGGGGTCGAGCAGCAGCTCGATCCGCTCCCGGGCGAGCAGCTTGCCGCGCCCCCGGTGCCGGGCGACGTACTTCTCCCCGCCGCCCGCGGTCGCCTCGGCGTGTGCGGCCTCGACCTCCGCGAGCTTGCCGAGCATCGCCGTACGACGCTCGGCGTATTCGGCGCCCGCCGTATCGAGCCCGGTCGCGAGCACGGTCACAACAACACCTCCGGTATGTCCATGTGCCGCGCGCGCAGCCACTCCCCCACGGCCTTGGCCTGCGGATCGAACCGGGCCTGGGCGGCGACGCCCTCGCCGAGCAGCCCGTCGACGACGAAGTTGAGCGCGCGCAGATTCGGCAGTACGTGCCGGTCGACCGGCAGGCCGGCGGTCTCCGGCAGCAGTTGCCGGAACCGTTCGACGGTCAGCTCGTGGGCCAGCCAGCGCCAGCCCTCCTCGGTGCGGGCCCACACCCCGACGTTCGCCGAGCCGCCCTTGTCCCCGCTACGGGCACCGGCGACCAGGCCGAGCGGCGCCCGCCGGGTGCCCGCGGCGGCCAGCGGCTCGGGCAGGTCCGGATCCGGAAGTCGCACCAACTCCCGTGTCTCGGGCGCGGGTTGAGCGCTGACGCGGGTTCCGTCCGGCAGTACGGCGCGATGCGGCACCTCCGCCGCGTCCACCGCCACCGCCTCGAAGACCCCGTACGGGGTGCCCTTGCCGGGCGGCGCGGTGACGTGGAAGCCGGGGTAACTGGCCAGCGCCAGCTCGACGGCGGCGCCGCTGACCACCCGCCCCACCGCGTCCTGGTCGGCGTCCCGCACCACCAGCCGCAGCAGTGCGCTCGCCTCCTCCTGGACGTCCGCGTCGTCCCGGTCGGTGCGGGCCAGCGTCCAGCGCACCTCGGCCGGACGGTGTTCCGCCGCGTCGAGCGCGGCCTCCATCTGCCGCCGGACCAGCGCGGCCTTGGCCGGGACGTCCAGCCCGGTCAGCACGAAGGTGACCTCGTTGCGCCAGCCGCCGAGGCGGGTCAGCCCGGCCTTGAGGGTCGGCGGCGGCGCCTCGCCGCGCACGGGGGCGATCCGGACCCGGTCCGGCGCCTCCTCGGTGAGCCGTACGGTGTCCAGCCGCGCCGTCACGTCCGGTCCGGCGTAACGGGCGCCGGACGTCTCGTACAGCAGTTGGGCGGTGACCGTGCCGAGGGTGACCGCGCCGCCGGTGCCGGGGTGCTTGGTGATCACCGCGCTGCCGTCGGCGGCGATCTCGGCTAGCGGGAAGCCGGGCCGACGCAGGTCATGTGCCTGGAAGAAGGAGTAATTGCCGCCGGTGGCCTGGGCGCCGCACTCCAGCACATGCCCGGCGACCACCGCCCCGGCCAGCTGGTCCAGGTCCTGCGGCCGCCAGCCGAAGTGCGCCTGCGCCGCGCCGCTGACCAGCGCGGCGTCGGTGACCCGCCCGGTCACCACCACATCGGCACCGGCCCGCAGACACGCGGCGATCCCGCCGCCGCCCAGGTAGGCATTGGCGGTCAGCACCCCCTCGCCCCACCCCCCGCGGCCCAGAAGGTCGTCACCCTCCACGTGCGCCACCCGGACGGAGACCCCGACCTTCTCCGCCACCTCCCGTACGGCGTCGGCCAGTCCGGCCGGATTCAGCCCGCCCGCGTTGGTGACGATCCGCACCCCGCGCTCGACGGCCAGCCCGAGCCCGTCCTCCAGCTGCCGCAGAAAGGTCTTGGCATAGCCGCGCGTGGGGTCCTTCAGCCGGTCCCGGCCGAGGATCAGCATGGTCAGCTCGGCGAGATAGTCACCGGTCAGCACGTCCAGGGGGCCACCGGTGAGCATCTCGCGGAGGGCGTCGAAGCGGTCGCCGTAGAAGCCGGAGGCATTGCCGATCCGGAGCAGGGCGGGGTCCGCGCCTATGGGGCGCACGGGTCCGCTGCCGTGCGCGGGGGCGCCGCTCACGCCGTGGTTCCGGTCCGCGGGGGCGCCGCTCACGCCGTGGTTCCGGTCCGCGGGGGCGCCGCTCACGCCATGGCTCCCGTCCATGGGGGCGCCGCTCACGCCGTGGCTCCCTTCCCCGTCCCCTTCCCCGACGGCGCGCGGCCCTTGCCCGGCGGCCCCGCGAAGGCCTGCGCGATCCCCAGCCACCGTTCCGCGTCGGATCCTTCGGCCCGCAGGGACGGCAGATCGCGGCGGTGCGCCCGCTGGGTCACCAGCAGACAGAACTCCAGCGCCTCCCCGGTCACCCGCTGCGCCGCCTCCGCCGGCCCGTACTCCCACACACTGCCGTCCGGCGCCCGCAGCTCGACCCGGAACTCCTCGGCGGGCGGGGTGAGTTGATGCGTCACGTAGGCGAAATCCCGGGTCCGCACCCCGATCCGGGCGATATGCCGGAGCCGCGCGGTGGGGGCCCGGGTGACACCCAGCGCGTCGGCCACGTCCTGGCCGTGCGCCCAGGTCTCCATCAGCCGTGCGGTGGCCATCGAGGCCACGCTCATCGGCGGCCCGTACCAGGGCAGCCTCTCGCCCGTCGGCCGCTCGGCGAGCGCCCTCAGCAGCTGCCCGCGGCCGTCCCGCCACTCGTCGAGCAGTTGGGCCGGCGGCGTCCGGGCCCCGGCCTCGGCGGCCTCGTCGACGAAGGTCAGCGGCGCGGCGAGCGCCTCCTGCGCGGCGCGCGCAAAGCCCTCCGGGTCGGTGGCCGAGAGCAGCGCCTGCCGGTCGGTCCAGGCCAGATGGGCGATCTGGTGGGTGATGGTCCACCCCTCGGCGGGCGTCGGGGCCGCCCAGCGCTCGGCCGGCAGCCCGGCGACCAGCGCGTCCAACTCCTCGCTCTCCGCCCTGAGATCGGCCAGTACGGCGCCGGGATCGGACACGCGACACTCCCCTCGTCGTCCCAACTGCCGTGACAGCGGGGCAGGTTGGCAGGCAGCGACGGCCACTGCCGCGGCCGTGCGGGTGCGGTGTGGTGCGAATGCGCTCCGAGCGTGGCAGCGCAGCCGGAAACAATCAAGCACGCCTGCATGATTTTTGGCCGCACCGGTGCCTTTGCGGCACAGCGGGTGGACGAGGAGGGCCTGTCGGGGGACGGCCACGCTCAGTGCGAGCCCGCCCCCGCGCTCCGTACCGCGCCCACGCTCGCGACCACGACCAGCCCGATCGCCAGCACCTCGGCCCAGCCCAGCGCCTGGTGCAGGACGAGGAACCCGGCGGTGGCCGCGGCGGCCGGCTCCAGGCTCATCATCACGGCGAATCCGGAGGCCGGGAGCTTGCGCAGGGCCAGCAGCTCCAGGGTGTACGGCAGCACCGACGACATCAGGGCGACCGCGGCGCCCAGCCCCAGGGTGACCGGGTCCAGCAGGGCGCCGCCCGCACCGGCGACGCCGAGCGGCAGGCTGAGCAGTGCCGCGACGGTCATCGCCAGCGCCAGCCCGTCCGCCTGCGGGAAGCGCTGCCCCGTACGGGCGGAGAGCAGGATGTACGCGGCCCACAGCCCGCCGGCCGCCAGTGCGCACGCCGCCCCGGCGAGGTTCAGCCCGTCGAACCCCTCGCGCCCCAGCAGCACCACACCGCCCAGCGCCAGCGCCGCCCACACCAGGCTCAGCATCCGGCGCGAGGTGGCCACCGAGAGGATCAGCGGCCCGAGGAACTCCAGGGTGACCGCGGCGCCCAGCGGGATGCGGTCGATCGCCTGGTAGAAGAGCGAGTTCATGCCGGCCAGCGCGACGCCGAAGGCGAGCACCGTCGCCCAGTCTCCCCGGGTGTAACCGCGCACCTTCGGGCGGCAGAGAACCAGCAGCACCAGCGCGGCGACCACCAGCCGCAGCGTGACCACCCCCAGCGCACCGGCCCGCGGGAAGAGCAGCACCGCCACCGACGAGCCGAACTGCAGCGAGACGATCCCACCGATGACCAGCGCCACCGACCCGATGCGGCCGCGTGCGCCCGCCGCCCCGGCGGTCCCGGCCTGCGCCTCCGCCGTCAGCACCTCGGGCGAGGGCGGCACGGGGTACGGAATGCCCTCACCGGCGGCTGGCGCGGTGGGGGCATCGGCGGCGGGCACACGGCCCTCGGAGCTCTCGGGCGAAGCATTCACGCCACCACGCTACGGCCCACCCCTCCGGTCCGTGAAATGCCTTTCTTCCTGTGCTTATGCTCCGCACGCAGGAGCATCGAGCTGCGTCATTTCCGCTGCTTTCTCGCCATCGCCGACACCCTGAGCATCACCCGTGCCGCCGAGCGGCTGCATCTGACCCGGCCGGCCGTCTCCCGCGCCCTGCGCCGGCTGGAGCAGGAGCTGGGGATCCGGCTCGTCGACCGCGCCACGCACCACCTCCGCCGCCGCGATGCACCCGCACCCCGCCATGGCGTACGTCCCGCTGCCGGCGCGCCACCGGTCCCGGTCGTCCTCGCCCGGCGGGCCGGGCCCGGCGTGGGATGGCAGTCGCCGTCCTCGCTCCATAAGCTCGTAGGAGGGAGCGCTCACCGGCGGGCCGAGAAACCCGCCCGGTGCCGCCGGCGGCGCGCCGGATGCCAGGTCAGTTGCTCAGCGACGCATCGCTCCCGACGCCCCTGACGTGGAGCCCTTTCATGACCACACCGCGGGACCTGTTGTTCGTTGCCATGGACATGGAGTCCAGTCCCACTCGGGAGCGCGGCGAGCTGTCGCTCGCGCTCGCCGGAGCCGAGCTGATCGACCTGCTGGAAGCCCAGGCCATCAGCCTGGACGGCGACCGCATCGTGCCGGGCTACCGGCCCGCCGTAGCGGATCGCCTCATGGACGAGGCCGCGTCGTCGCTCGCCCAGCAACCGCCGTACGAGGCGGTCGACGACTGGCTGTGGCGCAGGGGCCGGGGCCTCGCCACGGCCTATCTGACCGCCCTTGAGGCGGAAGGGCAGCTCACCCAACCCCGCCGCCGTTGGCTGCGCGTCCGGACCGGTCAGCTGACGCTGGCCGATTCGCCCGCGCGCCGCGCGGCGGCGAACCGCCTGGCTTCGGAGGAGCCCGTCCTCGCCGACCTTGCGGCGGCCCTCGGGATCCGCGGCGGGCGGACGGAAGACCCGCCGGAGGTGGCCGACGACGCGGTGGCGACAGTGCTCGCCGCCGTCCATGACGCGGTGCGGGAGCTGGAATTCGAACGCCAGCGGCGAGCCATCGACGAGGAGGCCTTCAGCAATATCTGGCGGGCCCCCGGCGACGGCTGACGACCGCCCGCTCGCTACCGACAGCCGCTCGGCACCACGACCGGCTACGACCGGCCGGGGCCGTTCTGCGGGCCACCGCAGCGGGCACCCATGGTCCGGACGGGCAGGGTGCGGACGGTCCGGACGGACAGGGTGCGGACCGCACCGGCCTTACCGGGCCGCGGGTGTGCGGCGCAGTACGGCGGCGGCCGCCTGCCGGATGGCGGCGACCGTGGGCAGCGCACGGTTCCTGGCGGCCCATGCCAGGGCGGCGGTGCCCGGCGGCAGATCCGGCACCGCCACGTAGCCGACGCCAGGCCGGGGGAAGAACTGCCGGGCGACGGCCGGCAGAAAGGCCATGGCCTCGCCCCGGGAGACGGCGAGCAGCAGCGCTTCCATGTCCGGCACCATCGGCCCGTACCGCACGACCGAGCCGTCCGGCCGCGGGTCGGCCGCCCAGAACCGCCACCACACCCGGGGGCACGGCGGCGGAATGTCCACCACGGTGCGTCCGGCCAGCTCCGCCAGCCGCACCTCGTCCCGCCCGGCCAGCGGGTCGTCGGCCGGCAGACACGCCACCCGCGGCTCACTGGCCAGGACCAGCGTCTCGATACCGGGCGGCACCGGCGGACGCAGGAACACCACATCGACCTCGCCCCGCTCCAACGCGTCGAAGTGGGTGGCGAGATCGAGGCCCCGGACGCTGGTCCGCAGCCGCGGATGGCGGGTGTGCAGCTCGTCGAGAATGGCCCGGGTGTACGGCATCGCGGCCTCGGCGCCGATGGACCCGATCACCAGCCGTCCGTCGACCTGACGGGCGTGGGCGCCGGCCGCCCGGCACAGACCGGCCATTGCCTCCACCACGGCACGCGCCTTCGGCAGCAGCGCCTCACCTGCCGCGGTGATCTCGACATGACGACGCGAGCGCTGCACCAACAACACGTCCAACCGCTCTTCGAGCGCCCGCAGTTGACGGCTGAGCGCGGGCTGCGTCAGGAACAGCCGCGCGGCGGCCCGGCCGAAGTGCAGCTCCTCCGCCAGCGCCAGGAACGATTCCAGCTGCTGAACGCTCGGCGCATGCCGGGAAACCATCCCCAACTCGCCCAAGTCGCCCGCGCTCCGCCCCTCTTCCGTCATGCACGGAGGTTATCAATCGGTCACACATCGTCATGAGCCTCCGGCTTCCCCCCACCCGCCCGAACACCGAAGATCAAGGGGCTACGGACCGGCAGCGGCAGCACCACCGACCGGCCCGACGGAGGAGAGCAGCGGAGCGACTGCACAGGGGAGAGCCGCTCCGCTCCTCCGCGTCCGCCGGCTTCCGCGCGGACCCGGCGGCACGGGGTCAGTTCGAGCGGAACCGCTTGACGAGGCTCCAGATGACGACGATCGCGGAGAGGGCGAGGAGGGGCCACACCCACCAGTCGGCGGCACCGTCACCGGTGCCGCCGCTGTAGTGGTGGTAGTGGTGATGCGAGCGGGCCAGCACCCTGTACGTCAGGTCCCCCGAGTGGAATGTCATGGGGCCGGAGTGTACTGGGGCGGCTGGGATCGGGGCGCCGGGCGGAGGGCGCGGGGCAGAGGGGCGCTTCCGCCGTCAGCGGGAGCCGAACTTCCGCTTGGCGAAGACCCAGATGAAGGCGATGACGGCGCCGACCACGATCATCCACCAGCCGCCGAAGGTGGTGCCTGAGGTGTGGTGGCCGGTCGAGTAGTGGCTGACATGGCTGGAGTGGTGGTGCGAGCGCGCCAGCAGTTCGTATGCGCGGTCCCCCGGATGGAATGTCATGCTCACGGACTCTAGGGGAGGCGGGCGGGCACCGGCATGCGGGGGTGACCACCGTGACCGGGCCGAGACGGCGGGCGGGGCCGCGGCGGCCGCCGGGCCGCACCGGCCGGGAATCCTGGCCCCGCGTGCAGGGAAGCCGACAGCCGACACCCCACCCCCGGACCGGAAGTCGTCGCCCCCTCAGGCGGGGAACCGTCGTCCCACCCACCGCCAGGTGATCTCCAGCAGGGCCGCCGCCACCAGCGCGATGGCGACGGCTGCCCAGGGCATCGTCGTGCCGACCAGGCGCAGCGCGAAGAAGTGTTGCAGCCAGGGGGTGACCAGGACGAGGACGAAGGCCAGGCCCATCGCCAGGACCAGGGCGATCCGCCACCAGGTGTACGGGCGGGCGATGATCGCCAGGACCCAGAGGGCAGCGAGGAAGAGGGTCAGGGTCGCGGTGCTGGTCTCGGCGGAGAGGGCGCCGGGGCCGGTGTAGTAGCTGCGGGCCAGGAGGTAGGTGGTGAAGGCGGCGAGGCCCGTGATCAGGCCGGAGGGGATCGCGTAGCGCATCACCCGCCGGACGAAGTGCGGGCGGGCGCGCTCCTTGTTGGGAGCCAGCGCCAGGAAGAACGCAGGGACGCCGATGGTCAGGGTGGAGAGCAGCGTCAGGTGCCGCGGCAGGTACGGGTAGGGGATCTGCCAGCAGGCCACCAGGATCGCCAGCAGGACCGAGTAGACGGTCTTGGTGAGGAAGAGGGTGGCGACCCGGGTGATGTTGCCGATCACCCGGCGGCCCTCGGCGACGACCGAAGGCAGCGTGGCGAAGCTGTTGTTGAGCAGGACGATCTGGGCGACCGCGCGGGTCGCCTCGGAGCCGGAGCCCATGGCGACGCCGATGTCGGCGTCCTTGAGGGCGAGGACGTCGTTGACGCCGTCACCGGTCATCGCGACGGTGTGGCCGCGCCACTGGAGGCCGGCGACCATGTCCCGCTTCTGCTGCGGGGTGACGCGGCCGAAGACCGCGGCCCGGTCGAGCGCGGGCGCCAACGCGGCTTTTTCGGAGGGCAGTTCGCGGGCGTCCACCGGGATATCGGCGCCCGGCAGCCCCAGGTGGGCGGCCACCGCGCCGACCGATACGGCGTTGTCGCCGGAGATGACCTTCGCCTGGACGCCCTGCTCCGCGAAGTAGCGCAGGGTGTCGGGGGCGTCGGGGCGCAGCCGCTGCTCCAGGACGACCAGCGCGACGGGCCGCACACCCCGGGCGACCTCGGGGTCGTCCAGCTCCCGTGCGGACCGGGCCAGCAGCAGTACCCGCAGGCCCTGCGCGTTGAGGTCGTCGACGTCGGTGAGGCGCTGGTCGCCGGGCGGCAGCAGCACATCGGGGGCGCCGAGCAGCCAACCGGTGCGCTCGCCGTCCGGGCCGCTGAGGAGCGCGCCACTGTATTTGCGGGCGGAGGAGAACGGCAGCGACCGGGTGCAGCGCCAGGTGCCGTCCGCCGGATAGGCGTCGATGACCGCCTGGAGGGAGGCGTTGGGGCGCGGATCGGCGGCGCCCAGCGCGCCCAGGACCCGGGCGGCACAGTCCTCGTCGCCGTCGAGGACCCGCAGCGCCTTGACGTCCATCCCGCCCTCGGTCAGCGTGCCGGTCTTGTCCAGGCAGACCACATCGACCCGGGCCAGCCCCTCGATCGCGGGCAGCTCCTGGACCAGGCACTTCTTACGGCCGAGCCGGATCACGCCGATGGCGAAGGCGACGGAGGTGAGCAGCACCAGGCCCTCGGGGATCATCGGCACGATGCCGGCGACCATGCGGCGGATGGCCGCGTCCCCGGGCAGCCCGAGGGTGAGCAGGTGGCTGAGGATGAGGCCGATCGCGGTCGGGATCATCATCCAGGTCACGTACTTGAGGATCTGGCTGATGCCGGTACGCAGTTCGGAGTGGACCAGGGTGAACCGGCTGGCCTCCTCGGCGAGCTGGGCCGCGTACGCCTGCCGGCCGACCTTGGTCGCGGTGAAGGCACCGGCGCCCGCCACCACGAAACTGCCCGACATCACCGGCTCCCCCGGCTTCTTGAGGACCGGGTCGGCCTCGCCGGTCAGCAGCGATTCGTCGATCTCCAGGCCGTCGGACTCCAGGGCCTCGCCGTCGACGATGACCTTGTCGCCCGGCCCGAGTTCGATGAGGTCGCCGAGGACGACCTCGGCGGTGGGGATCTGCCCGGCGGTGCCGTCGCGCCGCACGGTCGGTCGGGCCTCACTGATGACCGCCAGGTTGTCCAGCGTCCTCTTGGCGCGCAGCTCCTGGACGATGCCGATTCCGGTGTTGGCGACGATGACGAAGCCGAACAGGCCGTCCTGGAGCGGCCCGACGATCAGGATGATCACGAAGAGCACACCGATGATCGCGTTGAAGCGGGTGAAGACGTTGGCGCGGACGATCTCGACGGTCGAGCGGGAGGACCGTACGGGGACGTCGTTGACCTCGCCCCGGGCGACCCGCTCCGCGACCTCGGCGGCGGTCAGCCCGGGGTTGACCGGTTCCCGGACCGGCCGGCCGGCCGGCTCACCGCCGGGGCCGGGGTGCTCGGTGTCGGACCTCGCCCGCTCCGTCATGCCCTCGA
The DNA here is from genome assembly GCF_004122755.1 of Streptomyces sp. TM32. Taxonomy (NCBI): domain Bacteria; kingdom Bacillati; phylum Actinomycetota; class Actinomycetes; order Kitasatosporales; family Streptomycetaceae; genus Streptomyces; species Streptomyces sp. TM32. The sequence goes on along the minus strand of NZ_SDIG01000074.1, from coordinate 11,943 downwards.
CGTTACGGGCGGAAGGTGCACTTCACCCGCTGGATGGGCGGGTGCGGGGTGGCGGGCGGTGCCGCGCTCAGGATTCGGCGTCGGCCGCCGCCGCGGCGGCCCGCTTGATCGCGGCGTCACGCCTGCGGACGTACCAGATGCCGACCAGTCCCAGGCCGCCGCCGGCCAGACAGCTCCACACCCACCAGGCGTGGCCGCGGTCGGCGTACCAGCCGTAGAAGGGGAGCTGGCCGAGGAAGAGCACGAACCAGATGATGGTGCCGCCGATGACCGTGCCGACGACGGGGCCCTCCAGAGGCGCCGGGGCCTCGCGCAGTTCGGACTTCTTCCACATGGTGCTCAGCTTACGGGGAGGGTGCGCGGGGGCCGCGGGCGGAGTGAGGGGAGGGTGCGGGGCGTACGAGAGCGGGCGCGAAGGCATGCCCCCCAAGGGTCTACGCGCGGAGATAGCGATCAACGATTTGTTTATTCATACTTAACCTTTCTGAAACTGACTCGATGGGATCGTCGATTCATCCAAGCTGATCCGTCAGAGCCATTGTCCGTACGTGTTCCGGGCCCTCGGGCCCCCGCCTGCCCAGGCCCGTCCTACTGAGGTCCCCGCATGCCCTCCTCGGCCACCACGCCGGTCGACACCCCCGAGAGCCCCGGCCCGAAGCCGCCCAAGAACGCCTTGGACCGCTTTTTCAAGATCTCCGAGCGGGGGTCGACGGTCGGCCGCGAACTGCGCGGCGGGCTGGCGACGTTCTTCGCGATGGCCTACATCATCGTGCTGAACCCGATCATTCTCGGCTCCGGTGTCGACAAGTTCGGCCACCACCTCGACAACGCCCAGCTGGTCACGGCCACCGCGCTGATGGCCGGTCTGAGCACGGTCCTGATGGGCGTCATCGGCAATGTCCCGATCGCCATCGCGGCGGGCCTGGGCATCAACGCCGTGGTCGCGCTGCAGCTCGCGCCCAAGATGAGCTGGCCGGACGCGATGGGCATGGTCGTGCTCGCCGGTCTGGTGCTGATGATCCTGGTCGCCTCGGGTCTGCGGCAGCGGGTGATGGATGCGATCCCCAACGGCCTGCGGCGCGCCATCGCCATCGGTATCGGCCTGTTCATCTCGCTGATCGGCCTGGTCGACGCGGGCTTCGTGACCCGCAACCCGGACGCCGCGCACACCACCGTCCCGATGGGTCTGGGCCAGGGCGGGCAGCTCCAGGGCTGGCCGGTGCTGGTCTTCGTGATCGGTCTGGTGCTGATGTTCGTACTGGTCGTCCGCAAGACCAGGGGCGCGATCCTGATCGGCATGGTCAGCATGGCCGTCCTCGCGATCGTCATCAACGCCGTCGCGACCATCCCGGACGCGGCCTGGGGCCTGGCGGTCCCGAACGTCCCGAGCAAGATCATCGACACCCCGGACTTCGGGCTGATCGGGCAGATCAGCCTGTTCGGCGGCTTCAAGGAAGTCGGTGTGCTGACCGGCTGCCTTTTCGTCTTCACCGTGCTGCTGTCCGGCTTCTTCGACGCGATGGGCACCATCATCGGCGTCGGCGAGGAGGCCGAGCTGCTGGACAACGAGACCGGTCAGCTGCCGAACATGGGCCGGATCCTCATGGTCGACGGGCTCGCGGTCGCCGGCGGCGGCTTCGGCTCCGCCTCCGCCAACACCTGCTTCGTGGAGTCCACCGCCGGTGTCGGCGAGGGCGCCCGCACCGGTCTGGCGAACCTGATGACCGGCGGTCTCTTCCTGCTCGCGCTGATCTTCACGCCGCTGGCCACCGTCGTCCCCTCGCAGGCCGCGACGCCCGCCCTGGTGGTCGTCGGCTTCCTCATCATGGCCTCGAACGTCAAGGCCATCGACTGGGGCGACTTCACCATCGGCATCCCGGCGTTCCTGACGATGATCTCGATGCCGTTCTCGTACAGCATCACCAACGGCATCGGCATGGGCGTCCTGGCCTTCATCCTGCTGCGCGCGGCGACCGGGCGGATCAAGGAGGTCCCCTGGCTGCTGAACGTCGTCGGGTTCTTCTTCCTGGTCTACTTCCTGCTCCACCCGATCGAGCAGGCCCTCGGGGTCAAGTAGCCGGCTACTGGAACCCCAGCTTCTCCGACTTGTCGAGCGAAGAGTGGAACCGCTCGTCGAAGTCCTCGCGGATGAGCGTCCGGACGACATAGCCCTGGACGCTCATTCCGCGTTTTGCGGCGTGCTGCCGTATGCGCTCCAGCAGCTCCCCGTCCACCCGCACGCTGAGCACTTGCGATCCCATGCGGACACGGTCCGTCCTCCTGCTGTCAGGCGCGTCACTTTCCCCCACGCCCTCACTCGTTCGGGTGATTCGCACGGGGACTCCGGGTTTCCTTAGCGAAGGTAATGAGTTACCCTAAGGAACATGCCGGAACTGTCCCGCCCCGAGCCTGACGGCCGCGAGGTGCCCCCAGACGACGCAGCCGCGGTGAACGCGCTGCGGTCCGCCGTGATGCGCCTGTCGCGCCGGCTCAAGCATCAGCGGGTCGACGAATCGCTGAGCCCCACCGAGATGTCGGTGCTCGGCACCCTGTTCCGCTGCGGCCACGCCACCCCCGGCGAGCTGGCCCGCAAGGAGCACGTGCAGCCCCCGTCGATGACCCGCATCGTGGCCATGTTGGAGGCCAAGGGGCTGGTCCGGCTCGAACCGCACCCCGACGACCGCCGCCAGAAGGTCGTCACCCAGACCGAACAGGCCGAGGCGATGCTCGAAGAGAGCCGCCGCAAGCGCAACGCCTGGCTCGCCGAGCTGGCCTCCGGGCTGGACGAGGACGAGTGGGCGAAGGTGCGCGCCGCCGCGCCGGTACTGGAGAAGCTCGCCCAGTTGTAGAACACCAAGCCCGAGGAGGCGAACCCACTTTGAGTACGGGATCCGGAGCACACTCCGCCCCCGCACCGCACTCCCACGACGACACGGATTCCGGCGACGCAGTTCCCGACGACACGGTTTCCGACGACGCGACCGCGACCGCCCCGGGCACTGCCCCGGCGCTCGCCGCAGGCCCCGCCGCCACACCGCGCAAGGGCACCTTCAGCTCGCTCCGCATCCGCAATTACCGCCTTTTCGCCACCGGCCAGATGGTGTCCAACACGGGCACCTGGATGCAGCGCATCGCCCAGGACTGGCTGGTGCTCAGCCTCACCGGCTCCTCCGCCGCGGTCGGTATCACCACCGCGCTGCAGTTCCTGCCGATGCTGCTCTTCGGCCTCTACGGCGGCGTCATCGCCGACCGCTTCGCCAAGCGCACGCTGCTGTTCCTGACCCAGTCCGCCATGGGCCTGACCGGCCTGGTGCTCGCCGTGCTCACGCTCAGCGGAGAGGTGCAGGTCTGGCACGTCTACCTGGTCGCCTTCGCCCTCGGTCTGGTCACCGTCGTCGACAATCCCTGCCGGCAGGCGTTCGTCTCCGAGATGGTCGGCCGGGACGAGCTGAGCAACGCCGTCAGCCTCAACTCCGCCAACTTCCAGTCCGCTCGGCTGATCGGGCCCGCCGTCGCCGGTGTGCTGATCACCGCGTTCGGCAGCGGCTGGGCCTTCCTGTTCAACGGCCTGTCGTTCCTCGCCCCGATCGCCGGACTGCTGATGATGCGGACGTCCGAGCTCCACGAGGTCGAGAGGGCCCCGCGCGGCAAGGGGCAGCTGCGGGAGGGGCTGCGGTATGTCTCCGGGCGCCCCGACCTGATCTGGCCCATCGTGCTGGTCGGCTTCATCGGGACCTTCGGCTTCAACTTCCCGATCTGGCTGACCGCGTTCGCCCATCACGTCTACCACCAGGGCGCCGGCACGTACTCCCTGTTCAACGGCCTGATGGCGGCCGGTTCGCTGATCGGCGCGCTGCTCGCGGCCCGCCGGGCCGGCTCCCGGCTGCGGCTGTTGGTCGGTGCCGCGCTGCTCTTCGGCGCCCTGGAGATCGCCGCCGCGCTCGCCCCGTCGTTCTGGGTCTTCGCGGCGCTCCTCGCCCCGATCGGCATGGTCGGCCTGACGATCAATGTCACCGCCAATTCGAGCATCCAGATGGCCACCGATCCGCTGATGCGGGGCCGGGTGATGAGCCTGTTCATGATGGTCTTCGTCGGCGGCACCCCGCTCGGCGCCCCGATCGTCGGCTGGGTCACCGACACCTTCGGCCCCCGGACCGGCTTCGTGGCGGGCGGTGCGATCTCCATGGGCGCCGCGGTCGTCATCGGGCTGATCCTCGCGCGGGTGGGCGACCTTCGCCTCAAGATCGACCTGCGCAGGGGCCGACAGCACGTCACCTTCGTCCCCCGGACCTGCGAGAGCACCTCGTCCGCGGAGGAGGGAAAGGAACTGGCGCCGGTCGCCTAGGGCTTGACCCATCGGACCGGCCCTCGCAGGCCCACGGAGATCGGAGAGGCACCCCCTAGGCGAACGGCCCCTCGGTGACGAAGCGCTGGAGGTGGCGCGCGAAGGTTTTGGCTTCGTCGGCGGGCCAGGAGGCGAGGCCGGCCTCGATGTGGGCGGACAGGCGTTGCCGCAGGATGTCCACCGTGCGCTCGCCCTCGCTCGTGAGGGCGAGCAGCGTCGCGCGCCGGTCCGCGGGGTCCGGTTCACGCCGTACGAGCCCGGCCTCCTCCAGCCTGGAGGCGCGGCGGGTGACGCCGGAGCGGTCGAGTCCCACGTCGGGGGCCAGGTGGGCGGCGCTGCGCGGCCCGGTCCTGGCCAGCCCGCTCAGGATCGGGTAGGTCAGCTCGTCCAGGGCTTCCCCCATGCCGTCGGTCAGCGTGCGGTACAGCTCCGTGCGGGTGCTGCGCCGGAGCAGCACACCCAGGGCCGCGGCGATCTCGTCTCCTACCTCGGTCTTCTTCATCACCCCAGAATAGCGTGCGCGGCGCACGCATGTGCGGTACGGTGAAGGCGAAGCGTGCGCAACGCACGCATTCTCAGGTCTCGCCACGCATTCCCAGGGGCTCGCCACGCAGTCCCGGGGTCTCGAAAGGATCGCGCCATGAACCGCACCGGTATCGCCGCCGCACTCACCGACCTGCTCCTCACTCCCGGACTCGCCCTCGACGAAGCCGCCGACCGGCACTTCGCCCCCGACTACCGCCAGCGCACGGACGGCCAGTGGGCCGACCGCGAGGAGTTCCTCCAGCACATCGCGCACCTCCGCACGGTCGTGGCCGACGGCACCGTCGAGGTCCACGACGAGCTGTCCGACGGCCTCCGCTACGCCGACCGGCACACGGTCCACGTCACGAAGAAGGACGGCTCCGCCGTGCGCACGGAGGTCTACGTGTTCGCCGAATTCGCCACCGACGGCCGCTTCCGCCGCATCGAGGAGGTCACCCTCATGCTCGAAGGAGCCGACGCGGACCGGAACCTGGGCAGCGCCCGCTGAGGCGGGATGACGAGCCCGCAGGAGGGCGCGGACGGCCGTGCTGCCCACCACGGCCGTCCGTGGCGCCGGGCCGTCGTCCGGCGGCGCCGGCCTCCGCCGGACGACGGGTGTGCTGCGCCACACTGGCCGCATGAGACTCTTCGCCGCCGTCCTGCCCTCCGCTCGCGCGCTGGAAGAACTGGCAGCCGAGGTCGCGCAGTTGAAGGCGCTCCCGGCCGCCGACCGGCTGCGGTGGACCGGCCGCGACGGCTGGCACTTCACCCTGGCCTTCTACGGCGAGGTGCCCGAGGAGCTGATCCCCGGGCTCCGGGAGCGCCTGGCCCGCGCCGCGCATCGTCGTGACCCCTACGAGCTGCGCATCGCCGGCGGCGGCCGCTTCTCGGACCGGGTGGTGTGGGCCGGGGCCGACGGCGACCGCCCCGCCATGCGCCGGCTCGCCGACTCGGCGTCGGCGGCGGGCCGCCGGGCCGGCCTCCCCATGGACGACGAGCACCGCCCGTACACGCCCCACCTCACACTGGCCCGGAACCGGGTCCCCCACCTGGACCTGCGGCCGTACGCGCACGCGCTCAAGGAGTTCGCCGGCACCTCCTGGACCGTCGACACCCTCTCGCTGATGCACAGCCGGCTGCCCGCGCCCGGCGAGGCGGGCCGCCAGCCCCGGTACGAGGAGGTGGGGTCCTGGCCGCTCGGCCACTGAGCCGCCGGGCCCGGCCGGCTGCTCGTCCACGGCACGGCCGGCCCACAGCAGTGCTCGTCCACGGCCGGGACCCGGCCGGCTGCTCGTCCCGGCCGCGACCGGCCCGGGCCGCTGCATCGCTCGGACCTGCCCCGGTTACGCTCAGGGGGTGGATCCCAAGACCCGTAACCGGATCATGTCCGGACTTCTCGCCGTGCTGCTCATCGTCGTGATCGTGGCGGCGGCGCTGCGCTGAGCACCGCCGCCGCCGCCGACGGGCACCCGGCGTCCGGCCGGAGCCGGCTCCGGGCGCCCACCCCGCCTCACCAGGCGAAGGCCTCCGGGCTCGGCCCGGGGCCGGGGAAGATCTCGTCGAGCGAGGCGAGGAGCTCGTCCGTGAGGGTCAGCTCGACGGCGCGCAGCGCGGAGGCGAGCTGGTCCGCGGTGCGCGGGCCGACGATCGGGCCGGTGACGCCCGGACGGGTGAGCAGCCAGGCCAGCGCGACCTCACCGGGCTCCAGACCGTGCTTGTCGAGCAGGTCCTCATAGGACTGGACCCGGGCGCGGATCGCGGAGTCGGCGAGGGAGTCGGCCGAGCGTCCGACGGCCGAGCGGCCCCCGCCGCCCTCGCGCTCCTTGCGCAGCGCGCCGCCCAGCAGGCCGCCGTACAGCGGCGACCAGGGGATGACGCCCAGGCCGTAGCCCTCGGCGGCCGGGATGACCTCCATCTCGGCCCGCCGCTCGGCGAGGTTGTACAGGCACTGCTCGCTGACCAGGCCGTACGAACCGCGGCGGGCGGCGTTCTCGTTGGCGCGGGCGATATGCCAGCCGGCGTGGTTGGAGGAACCGACGTAGAGGATCTTGCCCTGCTGGACGAGGACGTCCATGGCCTGCCAGATCTCGTCCCAGGGCGTGTCCCGGTCGACGTGGTGGAACTGGTAGAGGTCGATGTAGTCGGTGCCCAGCCGCTTGAGGCTGGCGTCCACCGAGCGCCGGATGTTGAGCGCGGAGAGCTTGTCGTGGTTGGGCCAGACCTTGTCGCCCTCCGGCGCCATGTTGGCGTAGCCCTTGGTGGCCAGCACGGTCTTGTCGCGCCGGCCGCCGCCCTTGGCGAACCAGGAACCGACGATCTCCTCGGTGCGGCCCTTGTCGGCGCCGAAACCGTAGACATTGGCGGTGTCGAAGAAGTTGATGCCCGCGGTCTGCGCCGCGTCCATGATCGTGTGGCTGTCGGCCTCGTCCGTTTGGGGTCCGAAGTTCATCGTGCCGAGGACGAGTCGGCTGACCTTGAGTCCGGTGCGTCCGAGCTGCGTGTACTTCATGGTTGTTCAGCCAACGCCTTGAAGTGCGCTCGAAGCAAGGACCGTTCGGGGGTGGCGGTCGGCGTGCGTCCGGCGGCCGTGGCGAGACCGCGGCGGGGTCCCGCACCCGGGGCGCGGCGGCGGGCCCGGCCGCCCGGCGTTCGGCGGCGGTCCGCCCCCGCCGAACGGCCCCGGAGGGCGGGGAGCCACAGTTAGGGGCCAAAGATCCCCGCAGCACAAGGAGTCCGACCGATGGCCAGGCCCCGCGACCCGCACCGCCGTACCGAGATCCTGGATGCGGTCATCGGTCACCTCGCCGAGACCGGGATCGCCCAACTCTCCCTGCGCCCGCTGGCCCAGGCACTCGGGCACAGCACACGGGTGCTCACCCACCACTTCACGGACAAGGACGCGCTGCTGACGGCCGTACTCCAGCGACTGGACGAGATACAGCACCGGCAGCTGCGGGCCACCGAGGGCTGGGAGGACATCACCCGCGGCGTCGGGGCGATCGTGCGGGACTCCTGGCGGCGCCAACTGGAGCCGGAGAACATCGGCGCGACCCGGCTCCTCCACGAGATCGAGGGCCTGGCGGCGGCCGGCCGGCTCGCCGGGCGGGTCCCCGCATTCCTCGCGGACCGCGCCGAGTTCGTGGCCGGCGCCCTCCAGGCCCGCGGCCTCACCCCCGCCGCGGCGCGCGTCCGTGCCACCTTCCTGAACAGCGCGTACGCGGGCCTGCGGACCGACTTCCTGGTCACCGGCGACCGCGAGCGCGCCGAGGCGGCACTGGCGGAACTGTGCGCGCTGGCCGACTCGTGGACGGCGGCGGTGCCCTCCTGAGCGACACCGGCCCGCCCGCGGGCCGCGCACCTCACCGTGCCGGCACGGCCGCGCCGGCCATCGCGTCGGCGCGGTACGGCCCGCCGACGCCCCACGCCTGATGCATCGCCTGGGCGAACGCCCCCGCCAGCAAGTGCTCGCCGCGCTCCGAGGGATGGGTTCCGTCGTAGGTGGCGCGCTCGATGTCCCATCCGTCCGGTTCGGAGGCCAGCAGCAACGGCGAGCCGGGCAGGGAGAGCTCGGCGACGGCTTTGGCCAGCAGCTCGTTGAAGCGCGCGCACTGCGCACCGAACGCGGCGTCCGTCGTGGCCCGCACATTGGGTATCACCGGCATCAGCACCGCCCGGACGTGCGGCGCGGCCTGTCGGGCGCCGGCCACGAAGCGCCGGACGTTCTCCGCGGTCTGCTCGGCGTTCGTGTAGAAGCCGAGGTCTATCAGGCCGAGCGAGACCAGCAGGGTGTCGGCCTCGTACCGGCGCACCGCCTCGCCGATCAGCGGGGCCATGTGCAGCCAGCCCTCACCCCAGCCGGCGAGATGGCGCCGGGCCTCCTCGGGGAAGCCCGGGTCGGCGTAGGCGGACGAGGAGGCGTCGCCGGTGGCGGGGTCATGGAGCGCGCGGCGCGGGCCGACGATGCGGTACGGGTCGCCGGACGTCGCGTTCAGGTGCTGCCACATCCGGTGGCGCCAGGTGAAATCGCCGGTGCTCCCTATCGTCATCGAGTCACCGACGAACATGATCCTCATCCGGTCATGATGGCCGAGAACCCCTACTCCCGGGTACGTGACGCTGGCCACGCCCCGCCCGTCCGGCCCCGCGACGGCCGTACTCGGCTCCCCTGCCGCGTCCGGGATGGCAGTCTGTGCCCATGCGTTCGCTTCTGTGCGCGGCCGGTGCCGCGGGAATCCTGTGGTCGGCGTCCATGGTGCCCGCCGCCGCCGACGAGCCCGACGGCTTCACCATCGGCGACCCCCGGATCACCGAGTCCAGCGGCCTGGCCGCCAGCCGTGCGCACCCCGGGATCTACTGGACCCACAACGACAGCGACGACGGCCCGTACCTCTACGCCGTCGACGGGCGATCGGGCCGCACGGTCGCCAGGATCACGCTGCGCGGTATCGGCTCGCCCCGCGACGTCGAGGCGATCTCGATCGGCCCGGACGGCAACCTCTACGTCGGCGACATCGGCGACAACCTCGGCGGCTCGTGGGACCACGTATGGATCTACCGCCTCCCCGAGCCGAAGACGTTGCGCGATGCCACCGTCACCGCCACCCAGTTCTCCGTGAAGTACGCGGACGGCCCGCGGGACGCCGAGGCGCTGATGGTGCACCCCAAGACGGGCCGGGTCTACATCGCCAGCAAGAAGCAGGACGGCGGCGGCGCGCTCTACGAGGGCCCGCGGCGGCTGACCGCCGGCGCCACCAACACCTTCCGCAAGGTCGCCCCGATCGATCTGTGGGTGACCGACGGCGCGTTCTCCCCGGACGGCAGCCGGCTGGCGCTGCGCAGTTACTTCGGCGCCCGGATCTACCGCTGGCAGGACGGCCGCCCCAAGGACCTCGGCAGCGTGGGCGTACCGGTCCAGCAGCAGGGCGAGTCGGTCACCTTCACCCCCGACGGCCGCACCCTGATGTACGGCTCCGAGGGCGCGGACAGCGAGGTCAAGCCGGTCGGTCTGAGCGACGGCCAGCTGCCGGACTCGGCGAAGGACGACCCCGCGAACGGGGGCGGGGACGGCAGCAACGGCCGGGACGGGAAGGGGAGTTCGGGAAAGGATCTGGACCCGTCCTTCATCAAGGGCGCCATGGTCCTCGCCCTGGCGACGGCCCTGGTCGTCGGGGTCCGCAGGCTGCTGCGCCGCCGGTAGCGGCGAGAGCCGGGTCCGGACCGGAGGGCGACCCGCCTACCCCTCCCCCGTTCCCTTCGCCCCCTCGGCCAGCCGCAGCTCGTAATGGAGCGTCGGCTCCTTCTTCAGCCGGTGGGCAAGGGGCACCAGCAGCCCGTGGATCAGCGGGTACTTCCGGGTCAGCGAGCGCTCCGCGCGCCGGTACTCCCGGGTCTGCGGGTCCAGCAGCCGCACCCGCGCCCGGACGGCGGGACCGGTGGGCCGCCCCCGCCAGGTGGACGCGCAGATCTCCACGTCCGGGAAGTTCCGCATCCGCTTGACCTTCCACGCGCTGCCGTACGTCCGCAGATAGGCGTGATCGCCGTCGACGGCGATATTGACCGGTGTGCCGACGCCGGTGCCGTCCCGCTTGTACGTGGTCAGCAAGATCGTGCCTTGCCGTGCGAAGGACGCGAGGCCGGGCACCGGGGGATTCGTCATGGCACCCATACAGGCATATCCGGCCCGTTCGGTCACAATGCGGCGCGTCCGTTCGGGGGAGTCCGGCGGTGCGGCCCGCCCGACGGCACAGGCCCCGGCGGGAAGCCCGCCGGGGCCTGTGGTGCGGGTCCGGCCGGGCCGGACCGCCGCTACAGCTTGCCGATCACGTAGTCGACGCAGGCCGTCAGGGCCTCGACGTCCGCGGGGTCGATCGCCGGGAACATCGCGATCCGCAGCTGGTTGCGGCCGAGCTTGCGGTAGGGCTCGGTGTCGACGATGCCGTTGGCGCGCAGGGCCTTGGCGACGGCGGCGGCGTCGATGCCCTCGTCGAAGTCGATGGTGCCGATGACCTGCGAGCGCTTGGCCGGGTCGACGACGAACGGGGTGGCGTACTTGGAGTCCTCGGCCCAGCCGTAGAGGGTGCGCGAGGAGGTGGCGGTGCGGCGCACCGCCCAGTCCAGACCGCCCTGGCCGTTGATCCACTCCAGCTGCTCGTTGAGCAGGAAGAGGGTGGACAGCGCCGGGGTGTTGTACGTCTGGTTCTTCAGGGAGTTGTCGATCGCCGTGGGCAGCGAGAAGAACTCCGGGATGTGGCGGCCGGACGCGTGGACGGCGCGGGCGCGCTCCAGGGCGGCGGGTGAGAAGGCCGCCAGCCACAGGCCGCCGTCGGAGGCGAAGGACTTCTGCGGGGCGAAGTAGTAGACATCGGTCTCGGCGATGTCCACGGGCAGACCGCCGGCGCCGGAGGTGGCGTCGACCAGGACCAGGGAGCCGGCGTCGGCGCCCGGGACGCGCTTGATCGGCGCGGCGACACCGGTCGAGGTCTCGTTGTGGGTGAAGCCGTAGACGTCCACGCCCGCCTCCGCCTCCGGGTCCGGGTGGCTGCCCGGGTCGGCGGAGATGACGGTGGGCTCGTCCAGCCACGGGGCCAGCTTGGCGGCCTTGGCGAACTTCGAGGAGAACTCGCCGAAGGAGAGGTGCTGGGACTTGCGCTCGATCAGACCGTGCGTCGCGATGTCCCAGAACGCGGTGGAACCGCCGTTGCCGAGGACGACCTCGTAACCCTCGGGGAGCTGGAAGAGCTCGCGTACGCCGTCGCGCACCTTGCCGACCAGGTTCTTGACCGGGGCCTGGCGGTGGGAGGTCCCGAGAAGGGAGCTACCGGTGGCGGCCAGGGCGCCGAGCGCCTCCGTACGCACCTTGGAGGGGCCCGCGCCGAAGCGTCCGTCGGCGGGCTTGATGTCAGCGGGGATCTGGATATCAGCCACGGGGGAAGCCTAATCCGTCGCACTGCGGGGTTCGGCGGCGCGTCCAGCGGGTGAGATGCCGGCCGCCCGTACGGTGGACGGGCCCGTCGGCGCCGCACGGGGCGGGCGCCGGCGGCGTGGCTCCCCCTCCCCCGCCCTCCGCGCCGCCC
>NZ_SDIG01000073.1:0-30208 GCF_004122755.1 Streptomyces sp. TM32 | reverse complement strand
GCCGACGACGGCTTGCGCTCGCGCGGCACCAGCACCGTCCCGGGGGCGGTGGCGGGTGCGGCCGCACCCTTGGGGTGGGAGGCCGTGCCGTCAGCGCCGGCCGCGGCGTCCCGCTTCTCCTCGACCTCTCCCGCGTCCTCCTCCTCGGCGGGCGTCATGCCCTTCGCGCCCGTCCGCCCGCCGTTCGCGCTCTCGTGGCTCTCCTGGACCTCCGCGGCGGCCGGCTCGTCCCGGTCCGCCCCGTCCGCCCCGCCCTCCCGCCGTCCCATGTGCCGCCGCCAGGCCCGTAGTACGACCGCGCCGGGGACGCCGGTGAGGGCGGTCCAGCCCGCCGCCGCCAGGCCCGTACGCCACCAGCTCGGGCCGAAGGCGGCGAGCGCGCCGGTGCCCAGTGCGCCACCGGAGAGGCCGGCGAGCAGGGCCATGGCGGCGCCGCAGAAGCCGGCCCCCAGGGCGGCCACACAGGCCGTCGCCCACCATGACCAGGGCGCGCCCGGGGCGCCGGACGGCCCCTGGTCCCCGGGCCGGACCACCGAGCGGGCGAGCAGCACCCCCGCGACCATCGGCAGGACGGCCACCGCCCAGGTCAGCGGGCTTCCCGGGCCGGCGTCCGGCACCCCGGCGAGCAGCGGCAGCTGCGGCAGCACGGGATGGGCGGAGGTGCCGAGCGGGCCGACCGTGCTGCCCGCGCCCACCGTGAAGCCGGGCCCCAGGCCGTACGCGGTGCCCCACACGGCCGCGTTGGGGAGCAGCACCAGGCACAGCAGCAGCACCGTGGCACGGCTCGGCCAGTCGGGCGCCAGCTGGAGGAGGTCCTGGCCCACCCGGCCGGCGTGCAGGCCGAGCCCGAGGAGGGTGAGCAGTGCGCCGGAGCCGAGCAGGGCGGCGAGGGCGGAGCCGGCGGCCCGGCCGGCGACGGCACACCGCGCGCCGCTGAAGAAGGTGCGCAGGCCGTCGGGCACCCGGGCGCAGGCGCGCAGTGCCTGCTCGGGCAGCAGATCGGCGCCCGGGTGGCGCAGCAGGCGCCAGGCCGTGGCGGCGAGCGCGGCGACCGCGGTGGCCGGGACGTACACCAGCACGCTGAGGGGCTCGGCGCTCAGCCCGCCGGCGCCGGCGTAGAGCAACGCGCCGGCCGCGATGCACAGGTAGCCGGTGAGCAGCGCCCCGAGCAGGGTGCGCGGCGCGACCACGGAGGCGGCGCCGGGAGCGTCGCCGGGGACCGGGCGGCCGTCGACCGCGGTCGCCAGGGCATGGCGGGCGGCCCGGTGCAGCAGCCAGACCGGGAGGACCACGAGCAGCAGCGGGGTCACCGCGACCGGGGCCGGGATGCCGGAGGGGGTCCCGGTGCGCACCAGATCACCGCCGTGCGCCAGCAGCCACAGGTCGGCGGCGAGATGCAGGGCCCCGGACGGGCCGCTGTCAGGGGCGGGAGAGGCGACCCAGAGCAGCAGCACGGCGACCGTCAGCGCGCCGAGCCCGAGGCCGGCGGCCGTCACCCCGCCGAGGAAGGCCGCGCCGAGCGCCGACGAGCGCTGGGCGGCGGTGCGGCCGTGCGAGGACAACGCGGGGCCACGATCGGTGAACTGGCTCACGCGACCATGCTGCCAACAAGAGGTGTTTCCTCCGCGGACTGGCGAAATGCCCGACGTGTCGCGATGCATATGCTTCTGCGGGTTTTCCAGACTGTGGTGTATGACCCAGTCGTGTATGCCCCGGCGCGAGCAGGCCGCCACCGCCTTCGACGCACTCCACACCCGGCACGCGGCCGCGCTGACCCGGCAGGCGTTCCTGCTCACCGGCCGGCCACGGCTGGCGCAGCGGGCGGTGGAGCGGGGGTTCCGGCTGGCCTGGCAGCGCTGGCCGCAGGTCGCGGTGGATCCGGACCCGGCAGGGTGGGTGCGGGCGGCCACCTATGAGTACGCGCTGGCGCCGTGGCACCGGCTGTGCCCCGGGCTGCGGACCGCCCGTACGCCGGACCGGCTCGCCGCGCCGGCCGAACCGTCGGACGAGGCGCTGCTGGTGGCGCTGCTGAACCTGCCGGCGCCGTACCGGCGGACGCTGGTGCTGCACGACGGGGTGGGGCTCGGGCTGTGCGAGACCGCGGCGGAGATCGAGGCGAGCACCCCGGCCGCGGCCGGGCGGCTGGCCCATGCGCGCGAGCAGATCGCCGAGCGACTGCCGGAGTTGGGGCTCGGCGGGCACCCGCCGGTACGGCAGGGCGAGATCCTGCGGGCCCGGCTCGCCAGGCTGGCGGCCGCGGAGCAGATGCCGCCGCCCGCCGCGGAGTTCGTACGCTCCGGCAGCGAGCGCGGCGCCGAGCGGACCACCCGGGCCGTCTTCGGGCTGATCGGGCTGTTCGCGCTGGTCACGCTCTTGACGGTGCTCGTCACACCGGATCATCACACCCCGCCGGGGCAGGCGCTGTCCCGCGCGGCGCACGCCCCGGTGTCACCGGCCCCGCAGCGTGCCGAGAGCGCTCACAAGGCCGGGGATGATGCAGGCAAGGCAGACCGTGGACACAAGGCAGGGGGTGCGCACAAGGCCGGGCGTGGACACCGGGCGAGGAGTGCGCATCGGCACGCGATCGAGGCCGTACGGAAGCGGCTCCGGCAGGCGCGGCTGACGCCCGAGAGCCGTTAGCGGCAGCGGGCCGAACGCACACCGCCGGGCCCTCGCCCGGTGACCGGCTCCGGCACGGTGGAAGAACTTCCACCGCGACGGGGCGGGGTCACCGGAGCGAGGGTCCGGCGGTATCGATGACGGACGCCGCAAGGACGTCCGTCCCGTGGCGCAATCAGCCGCCGAGGATCTCGCGGGCGAGCCGCGCGGTCTCCGACGGGGTCTTGCCGACCTTGACGCCGGCGGCCTCCAGGGCCTCCTTCTTCGCCTGGGCGGTGCCGGAGGAGCCGGAGACGATGGCGCCGGCGTGGCCCATGGTCTTGCCCTCGGGCGCGGTGAAGCCCGCGACGTAGCCGACGACCGGCTTGGAGACGTTGGCCTTGATGAAGTCGGCCGCACGCTCCTCGGCGTCGCCGCCGATCTCGCCGATCATCACGATCAGGTCGGTGTCGGGGTCCGCCTCGAACGCCGCGAGGGCGTCGATGTGCGTGGTGCCGATGACCGGGTCGCCACCGATGCCGACGGCCGAGGAGAAGCCGATGTCACGGAGCTCGTACATCATCTGGTAGGTCAGCGTGCCGGACTTCGACACCAGACCGATGCGGCCGGGCTTGGTGATGTCGCCCGGGATGATGCCGGCGTTGGACTGGCCGGGGGTGATCAGGCCGGGGCAGTTCGGGCCGATGATCCGGGTCTTGTTGCCCTTGGACTTCGCGTACGCCCAGAAGGCGGCGGAGTCGTGCACCGCGATGCCCTCGGTGATCACGACGGCCAGCGGGATCTCGGCGTCGATCGCCTCGACGACGGCGGCCTTGGCGAAGGCCGGCGGCACGAAGAGCACGGACACATCGGCGCCGGTCTTCTCCATCGCCTCGGCGACCGAGCCGAAGACGGGCACGTCGGTGCCGTCGAAGTCGACGCTGGTGCCGGCCTTGCGGGGGTTCACACCGCCGACGATGTTGGTGCCGTCACCGAGCATCAGCTTGGTGTGCTTCATGCCAGTGGCACCGGTCATGCCCTGGACGATGACCTTGCTTTCCTTGGTCAGGAAGATAGCCATGGTTGTTGTGTCCTCGTCCTTTACTTAGCAGCCAGCTCGGCGGCCTTGTCGGCCGCGCCGTCCATGGTGTCCACGCGCTGCACCAGCGGGTGGTTGGCCTTCGACAGGATCTCGCGGCCGAGCTCCGCGTTGTTGCCGTCGAGCCGCACGACCAGGGGCTTGGTGACGTCCTCGCCCTTGGACTTGAGCAGCTCCAGGGCCTGCACGATGCCGTTGGCGACCTCGTCACAGGCGGTGATGCCGCCGAAGACGTTGACGAAGACGGACTTGACGTCCGGGTCGCCGAGGATGATCTCCAGGCCGTTCGCCATGACCTCGGCGGAGGCGCCGCCACCGATGTCGAGGAAGTTGGCGGGCTTGACGTTGTTGTGCTTCTCGCCGGCGTAGGCGACGACGTCCAGGGTGCTCATGACGAGACCCGCGCCGTTGCCGATGATGCCGACCTGGCCGTCGAGCTTGACGTAGTTCAGGCCCTTGGCCTTGGCCGCAGCCTCGAGCGGGTTGGCTGCGTCCTTGTCCTCCAGCGCCTCGTGGTCCGGCTGGCGGAACTCGGCGTTCTCGTCGAGGGACACCTTGCCGTCGAGGGCGAGGACATCGCCGCTGGCGACCTTGGCGAGCGGGTTGACCTCGACGAGGAGCGCGTCCTCGGCGATGAAGGTCTTCCACAGGGTGACCAGGACGTCGGCGACCTGGTCAGCGACCTCGGCCGGGAACTTCGCGGCAGCGACGATCTCGGCGGCCTTCTCCTTGCTGACGCCTTCGTTGGCGTCCACCGGGATCTTGGCGAGCTTCTCGGGGGTCTTCTCCGCGACCTCTTCGATGTCCATGCCGCCGGCGACGGAGGCCATGGCCAGGAAGGTGCGGTTGGTGCGGTCGAGGAGGTAGGAGACGTAGTACTCCTCGGCGATCTCCGGAGCGGTCTCGGCGATCATCACCTTGTGGACCGTGTGGCCCTTGATGTCCATGCCGAGGATGTCCGTCGCGCGGGCGACGGCCTCGTCCGGGGTCGCGGCCAGCTTGACGCCGCCGGCCTTGCCACGGCCGCCGACCTTCACCTGGGCCTTGACGACAGACTTGCCGCCCAGCCGCTCGGTCGCCTCGCGGGCTGCCTCAGGCGTGTCGATGACTTCACCGGCCAGCACCGGTACACCGTGCTTGGCGAAGAGGTCCCTCGCCTGGTACTCGAACAGGTCCACGCGCGTCCGTCCCTTTTCTTCTCAGAATCGCCGAGTGATCGCGGATCGTTGTCTGCGATGGGCGTGCCGCGAAGGGCAACGTGACGGCGCTGTCACAGGGGAGGCGTACACGGTGTCCGGATACGCGGCATGTCCGTCCCGCAGGTTATCGCCGAGGGCCGTGAGCCCCTAAATCACAGATCACACTCCAGCGGTGATTACCATCACAGATCTTTGGGCCAAGTTACGCCTCCTCGGGATTTCCGCACGTCGGCGGCGAATGGCCGGTGATCGTCCGGCTTCTTACGGGCCATCGTGTTACGCACCGTATGTGCTTGGTTCGGGTGAGATGGGTGCCGGTGAGCGGCCGGGGGGAGGGCGGCGATGGGGGACGGACTCGGGGCGGCCGGTGGCCTGTTGTCGGGGATCAACTCCCGTGCTCCGGTGGCCCGTTGCCGGGGTGAGGAAACACCAAAGCCGGGCGGCCCTCCCCCACAGAGGTCCGCCCGGCTGTTCATGGGTGTTCCGGCATCGGCTGCCGCCGCAGCCGATGAACCGGTGCTACTGGCTCCGAGCCTCAGATGCCCTGGACCGGGAGGGCGGGCAGCGCCGGGATGTTGGCGGCGTTGGTGAGGTCGGACAGCTGGGCCGGCACGGCCGGGACGGCGACGGCGTTGGCCAGGCCGGCCGGAACGGCGTCGGTCACGTTGCCGGGGACGGCGGGCACGGACGGGGCGGCGGGCACGGACGGGAGGGCCACGGCGTCGGTCACGTTACCGGGCACGGCGGGAACGGCGGGCACGGACGGCACCGAGGGCACGGACGGAACGGCCGGCACAGCCGGAACCGAAGGCACGGACGGGACCGACGGGACCGACGGGAGCGACTTCACGGGGGTCAGGCCCTGCGCGCCGGCGACGGCCTGGTGGGCGGTGCCCTGCGCGTCGGTGGTGACAACGGCGGCCAGACCCTTCGCGAACGGAGTGGCGTCAGCGGCCACACCCTGCGCGAACGGGGCGGCGTGGGCCGCGACACCCTTGGCGGCCGGCACCACGTCGCCGGCCGCACCCTGCACGAACAGCTGCGCCTGGCCGCCGAGCGTGATCACGAACGGGGTCGCCTGGCCGGCCGCGTCACCGGCGAGCCGACCGGCGTTGCCGACCGTGCCCTGGGCGACCGGGACGACCTTGACAACGGCGCGGCGCGCGACGGGCGGCAGCACGTCGGAGGCCGCGTTGTCGACGACCGGGCGGGCGGTGGCCAGACCGTTCTTGGCCTGGTTCGTCAGCTGCTCGGGACGGACACCCGCACCGGCGAGGCCGGCCAGCAGGTTGTCGACCGAACCGGGCGCCTTGGGCAGCGCGGGGGCCTTGGGCAGCGCCGGGCTGGCGGGCAGGCCCTTGGGCAGGCCGCCGGGGAGCTGGGCGGACGGGATGCCCGCGGCGGGCAGCGCCGGGACGGCGGGCAGCGTGCCGTTGGTGAGGCGGCCGGCCTTGCCCAGGTCGGCGGCCTTGGCGGTCTTCTTGACGGCCTTGACGGCCTTCTTGGCCTTCTTCACGTCGGCGGTCTTGCGGACCGCACCGGTGTCCGGCAGCCCGAGGCCGTGGGTCAGCTTCTGCACACCGTCCGTCGAGGGCAGGTCCTGGGTCGACACACCGTCGCCCAGGACGCCGGTGGCCTTGCCCGCCGTCTGCTCAACGGTGCCGGTGACCTTCTGGGCGGCCTTCGTCGTAGTGCCGGTCACCTCGCCGGTGGGCAGCTGCGTGGCGGTGTCGGTCACCGAGCCGGCGGACGGCAGGTCCCCGGCGGTGGGCAGCTCGGCGGCGTTGGCGGCGACGGAGCCGAGGGCCCACAGTCCGGTGGCGGCAGCGGCAACGACTATGGAACGGCGGATGTTGGAGCGCATGGAGGTGACGTCCTTCGAATTCAAAAAAAGGGGTGAAAGGGCAGACCTGTCCCGCCCCCGCGCGGCAGGTCCAGTGACAAACGCGGAGCGGTCTGCCCTAGCCCGGGAATTCGAGGATTTCTTCGGCACGCCGACGCGTCGGAGCGCCATCGGCCGTGCGGACGCCACCGGGAATGAGCCGGAAGCGCAGGGAGTTCGCCGCATCGGCGGCGTGCTGGTCCCCGCCACGGGGGCCGTGGCCGTCACCCGCGTTGTGCGAGGCCGGCGCCACCGGGCCCTGCGGGAAGTCCCCCGGAAGGCCGTGGTGGCCCGGGTCCCGCTGCTCGTGGACGGTGGCCGAGGGGTGCTCGGCGGCCGGCGTGCGCAGGCCGCCGATGAGGTGGGCCGAACGGGCTGCGCCCGCGTGGGCCGGTGCGCCGGTGCACGAATCGGCCGGCCGGTCAGCGCCCGGCGTACGGCCGTGCTGCTGCGTACCGCCGTCTCCCGGGCGACCGGTGTGCTCGCCGGACGGGAGGTGTACGGGCAGCGCGGCGCCGGCCGAGTCCCCGATCTCCCGCACGACGCGGCGCACCGGCTGGGTGACCCGGCCGGTGGCCGATGCGGCCTGGTCGGCGGCGGGCCGTACGGCCTCGGTCACCGCGTCGGAGGCAGCGTGGGCGCGCTCGGCCAGCTTGGCCTCGGAGCCCTTGCCCTGCGGCGCCAACGCGGCTCGGGAGCCGGAGAGTTCGTCCGCCCGGTCCGCGTGGTCCGCCTGGTCCGCCGCCCCGTCCCGGGTGGCGGCCCGGCCCGGGGTGGACGCCTCGGCCGGGGCCTTGGCCGGGGCCGTGACCCCGGGCAGGTCCGCGGTCCGCGCCCGGTCGGCGGCATGGGCGCCGGGACCGAAGGCGAAGCCGAGGGCGGCGAAGCCCACCAGGAAGAGCCCGGCCAGCAGCGCACGCCGCACGGCCACCGTGCGCGGCAGGCGCACGGCGGCAGGCAGGGCGAGCACAGCGGACAAGGAGGGGACCTTCCCATACGGACGGGGACAACCGGGCTCAGGCCTCGGCGTCACGCGCGTCGCGGGCGATCGAGCGATGCCCTGATCCTTGCATGAGCAGCCAGGTGCCACGCAAGTCCCCCTGGGCTACCTGTCACCGTTGCTCCGCCATGTCCGGTATGGGCAGCGGTCGTTTCTCCAGAGCGGCCGCCATCACGTCGGGGAACAGATCGGGCGTACAGGCGAACGCCGGTGCATCCAGGGCCGCGAGAGCCGCGGCGTGGTCACGGTCGTAGGCCGGTGCCCCCTCGTCGGACAGTGCGAGCAAGGTCACGAACTGCACTCCGGACGCCTTCATCGCGGCGACCCGCTTGAGCATCTCGTCGCGGATACCGCCCTCGTAGAGGTCGCTGATGAGGACGACGACGGTTTCGGCGGGGCGGGTGATCCGGGACTGGCAGTAGGCGAGCGCGCGATTGATGTCCGTGCCGCCGCCCAGCTGGGTGCCGAAGAGCACGTCGACCGGGTCGTCGAGTTGGTCCGTCAGATCGACCACCGCGGTGTCGAAGACGACCAGCCGGGTGTCGATGGCCCGCATGGAGGCCAGCACCGCGCCGAACACCGAGGCGTGGACGACCGAGGCGGCCATCGAACCGGACTGGTCGATGCAGAGCACCACTTCCTTCTTCACCGACTGCGCAGCGCGGCCGTGGCCGATCAGCCGCTCGGGGACGACCGTGCGGTACTCGGGGAGGTAGTTCTTGAGGTTCGCCCGGATCGTGCGGTCCCAGTCGATGTCGCGGTGG
The DNA here is from genome assembly GCF_004122755.1 of Streptomyces sp. TM32. NCBI lineage: Bacteria > Bacillati > Actinomycetota > Actinomycetes > Kitasatosporales > Streptomycetaceae > Streptomyces > Streptomyces sp. TM32. The sequence continues at coordinate 21,666 of NZ_SDIG01000073.1, read as the reverse complement.
CGCGGCCGGCTGATCCGCGCGGAGCGGTCCAGCGCACCGGTGAGGGCGGCGCGGGTGCGGTTCGCCAGCTTCTTCTCCAGCTCTTCGACGACCTTGCGGACGACGGCGCGTGCGGAGTCCTTGGCCGTCTCCGGCATCAGCCGGTTGAGCGAGAGCAGGGTCCCCACCAGATGGACGTCCGCTTCGACGGCCTCCAGCATCTCCGGCTCCAGCAGCAGCGCGGACAGCCCCAGCCGGTCGATGGCGTCCCGCTGCATCACCTGCACCACGGAGGACGGGAAGTACGTACGGATGTCGCCGAGCCAGCGCGCCACTCCGGGCGCCGAGGCCCCGAGTCCCGCCGAACGGCTGCCGCCGCCGGCCCTCTTGCCGCCGTTGCCGCTCTCCCTGCCGTAGAGCGAGGCCAGCGCCCCGTCCATCGCCGCGTCCCGCCCCCGCAACTCGCACCCCGTACCGTCCGCGCCACCCCCACCGAGCACCAGCCGCCAGCGACGCAGCCGTTCGTCCTCGGAGACGGCGGCTTGAGCCTCGGAGACGGCGGCTTGAGCCGATGCGGTCGCTGATGCAGTCGCCGATGCAGTAGCCGATGCAGTCGCCGATGCAGTCGCTTGAGTCGGCTCGGCCGGGCCGGTCACTCCGGTCGGGCCGATCGGCTCGGGCGGTCCCGTCGGCTCGGCCGGGCCAGCCGGCCCAGACGGCCCGGTGGGCCCTTCCGGCCCGCTCGGCTCGCTGTCGAAGCCCTGCTGTTCGATTCCCAGGAGCAGGCGCAGTGTGGGGAGTACGGCGGCGGCGCGGTCGCGGTCCAGGCCGGGGCCGAAGCCGGGCGCGGCGGCGTCCGGGGCGTCGCCCGGCGGCCGGCGGGGCGTTGCCATGGGGCCGCGGCGGATCAGCTCGCCGAGGGTGCGCCGCACGCCGGCCTCGTACTCGGCGAAGGTTCTGCGCAGCAGCGGCAGCACGTCCGTGAACGCCGCGTCCGGCACCCCGGTCAGCCAGCCGTCGACCAGCGCGAGCAGCCGTTCGTCGTGGACCAGCAGCATGCCGCCGTCCCCGCCGCCGACGAAGCCCTCGACCCATCCGGCGGCATCGACGGGCGGGGTGCCCGGCGAGAGGGCGAGCCCCATCAGCCGCTCGGCTCCGTCCTCCCCCAACTTGCCGTCGTCGAGCAGGAGTCTGACCGCTCGGCCGCGGATCAGCCCCGGTACGGCGTCCCGTTCGCTCAGCGTGTGCAGTACCGCGGCCCACCGCGCCCGCAGGCTCTTGGGGGCCGGCTGCTCTCCGGACTCCGGCCGGCCGAGGAGGCCGACGGCCTGATGGGTGGCGTCGAGATGGCCGTGCATGGCGGCGGCGCCGTCGGCGTCCAGGCCCGCGCAGGCCGGCGGCAGTCCGACGAAGACCCGCTCGGCCAGGCCCATGGCGACCTCACGGAGCGCCGCGGATTGCGTACCGCGGACATCGCCGTAGCGCACGGACCGGACGAGGGCGGGCAGCGCCTGGGCGAGATGGCCCACGTCCGCGTCGAGCGCCGCACGGTCGGACAGTGCCTGCATCACCACCGGGAGGGCGTCGGTGAGCCCGGCGAGCAGACAGCGCTCGGCGAGCGCCGTCACCCCGGCGAGCGTGCCCGCCCCGGAGGCCCGGGAGGCCCTTGACGCCCCTGACGCCTCGGCAACCGCCTTGGCGGTGGCGGCCGAGAGCACCGTCGTGCCCCAGATGCCGGCCTCCGCGACCCGCACCGAGAGTTCGGGCTCCCAGCGCAGCCGCCAGGTCTCCCGGAAGGTGCCGGTGCTGCCCCGGGAGTCGGCGGGCTCCCCCCAGGGGATGCCGAGCAGCCGCAGCCGGTGCAGCAGGCGGCTGCGCGCGGCGTCGGTCTCCTTGCGCAGATCCAGCTCCAGCTCCCGTTCCCGGGCCTCCGGTGCGAGCCGGAGGCTGCGCCGGGTGCGGGCGATGTCCCGTTGCAGCGGCACCGCGGGGGCGTCCTCCGGGACCTCGCCCAGCGCCTCACCGACCACCAGCCGGTCGTGGATCAGCGTGGACGGGGCGTCGGAGCCGTCGCCCATGACGGCCCGGATCGCGTCGTCCAGCTCCGTCAGCCCGGCCAGCGGGCGGCCGCGCACCGTGGCCAGCCCCTCGGCGAGCCGCACCGCCTCGATGACATGCGCCGACGAGACGGCATAGTCCTCCTCCCGGAGCAGCCCGGCGGCCTTGGTCAGCCAGCGTTCCACGGGGCGGTCGGGGGCGCTGAAGAGATGGCCGTACCAGCCGGGCGAGGCGATGCCGGCACCGTAACCGCTGTGCCGGGACAGCCGCCGGTGTGTCCAGGGCACCCAGGTCACCGTCGCCTTCACCTTCGGCAGGCCCTTGAGCAGTTGCCGGTCGGCCGCCACGGTGGTGCGCTGCGCCAGCGCCGGGACGTGCCAGGCTCCGCACACGACGGCGAGGTTGTCCCCGAACTCCTTGCGCGCGGCCCGCAGCCGCAGCCGCATATGGGCCTCGCGCACCGGATCACGGTCATGGCCGCCGGCGCCGTAGGCCTCCCGCAGCGCGGCCATCGCCTCGGCCAGCGCCGCGAACGGGGCGGCGGCGTCCGCATCGGGCTCTCCCCCGCTCTCGGCGCCGCTCCGCGGGGAGGTCCCCCCGCCCCCGCGGTGCTCGACCACGTCCTCCCACCAGCGCTCTGGATCGTCGTACCCGGCCGCCTCGGCCAGCATCCGGACCGGATCGACCCGCACATCGGCCTGGGTACCCTGATCCTCCTCGGGGCCCTCGCTGCCGGGCTTCCCGCCTTCCGGCTGCTCCCCCTCGGGCCCCACGCCGCCGGACCGATCCCCTTCCTGCTGCTCCCCCTCGGACTCCTCTCCCCCGGACAGCTCCCCTTCCGACTCTTCCCCGTCCTCCCCCATCGCCAGGGAGTGGGCCGCGGGCAGATCGATGAAGCGGACGGGGACGCCGTGCTGCAGGGCCCAGCGCAGCGCCACCCACTCCGGGGAGAACTCGGCCAGCGGCCAGAACGCCGCGCGGCCGGGGTCGTCCTGCGCATGGGCGAGCAGCGCGACCGGCGGCCTCATCTCCTCGCGGGCGGCGAGCGGTACCAGCTCGTCCGCCTCCGGCGGCCCCTCGATCAGGACCGCGGCGGGGGTGTACTGCTCCAGGGCGGTGCGCACCGCCCGTGCCGATCCGGGGCCGTGATGCCGCACCCCGAGCAGCAGCGGCCCGGTCATGCGCTCACCTCACGGCAGGCGCGGTAGAAGTCCTTCCAGCCGTCGCGCTCGCGCACCACCGTTTCGAGGTACTCCTGCCATACGACCCGGTCCGCGGCCGGGTCGCGGACCACGGCGCCCAGGATGCCCGCGGCGACGTCCCCGGAACGCAGCACGCCGTCCCCGAAGTGGGTGGCCAGCGCCAGGCCGTTGGTCACCACCGAGATGGCCTCGGCCGTGGAGAGGGTGCCGGAAGGGGATTTGAGCTTGGTCCGGCCGTCGGCGGTGGTGCCCGAGCGCAGCTCGCGGAAGACCGTGACGACCCGGCGGATCTCGTCCAGCCCCTCCGGACCGGCCGGGAGGTCCAGCGAGCGTCCGATCTGCTCGACCCGGCGGGAGACGATGTCCACCTCTTCGTCGGGGGTCGCGGGCAGCGGGAGTACGACGGTGTTGAAGCGGCGGCGCAGTGCGCTGGAGAGTTCATTGACCCCGCGGTCGCGGTCGTTGGCGGTGGCGATCAGATTGAAGCCGCGGACGGCCTGCACCTCCTGCCCCAACTCGGGGATCGGCAGGGTCTTCTCCGACAGGACCGTGATGAGCGTGTCCTGTACGTCGGCGGGGATCCGGGTCAGCTCCTCGACCCGCGCGGTCATGCCCTGCGCCATCGCGCGCATCACCGGGCTGGGCACCAGCGCCTCGCGGCTGGGGCCGTTCGCGAGCAGCTGGGCGTAGTTCCAGCCGTAGCGGATCGCCTCCTCAGGAGTGCCGGCCGTGCCCTGCACCAGCAGGGTGGAATCGCCGCTGACGGCCGCCGCCAGATGTTCGGACACCCAGGTCTTCGCCGTGCCGGGCACGCCGAGCAGGAGCAGTGCGCGGTCCGTCGCGAGGGTGGTCACCGCGACCTCCACGATGCGGCGCGGGCCGACGTATTTCGGTGTGATGACCGTGCCGTCCGCGAGCGTGCCGCCGAGCAGATAGGTGGCGACCGCCCACGGCGAGAGCCGCCAGCGCTCCGGCCGCGGCCGGTCGTCGGCCGCGGCGAGGGCCGCGAGCTCCGCCGCGAAGCTGTCTTCGGCATGCGGGCGCAGCGCAGCGCCGCCCGCGGCCGCCGGGGCCGTCCCGCCCGCGGCTTCCGGGATCGTCCCGCCCGCCGGATTCTTCGTGTCGTCCGCCGCCCTGAAGCTGTTCCCGGACATGTTTCCCCCTTGTCCTCACGTCTGCGGCCGGCACCGCGAAAACGCTGCGGCCGCTTGCGGAATCAAGCCTGCACCAGACCACTGACAACGCCCCGAAAAGCGTCGCCGGCCTGCGAGTTCGGCACGGTCGAGGGTGATTGTCAGTGGCGGGTCGTAGCGTCGGGGACATGAATCCGCAGGGGGAACGCTGGACGACGGATCAGGTGCTCGCGCTGGCGCCTGACGAGGCATCACGGAAGGCGGGCGGCAAACTCGCGGCACCCGAGCCGTGGTCGGAAACGGGCGCGGACGAGGCCGCGGTGTGGGGGCAGTGCAAGGGCAGCGGAAAGCAGCCCTACCGGACCGTGGTGGACCTCAACGGCCCGGCCTTCATGTGCAGTTGCCCGAGCCGCAAATTTCCGTGCAAGCATGCGCTGGGACTGCTGCTGCTCTGGGCGGGCGGCGGGGACCTGGCGGTGGCGGCCGGGGAGCCGGCGTCGTGGGCGGTCGAGTGGCTGGCCGGGCGCCGCGAGCGCGCCGGGCGACCCGCGGGCGCGGCACCGGGCGGGGGCGCCGGGTCGCGTGCGCCCGCCGATCCGGAGGCCGCCGAGCGGCGGGCCGCCCGCCGGATGCAGCGGATCGGCGCCGGCGCCGTGGAACTGGAACAGCGCCTGGAGGACCTGCTCCACTCCGGCCTGGCCTCGGCCGGACGCGCCGGCGGGGGCGATTCCCCTCCGGGTGGTTCCGGGAGCGCGGGCGGCTCCTGGGACGAAACGGCCGCCCGCATGGTCGACGCCCAGGCGCCCGGACTCGCCGCGCGGGTAAGGGAGTTGGGGTCGGTGGTGGTATCCGGCGCCGACTGGCCGGCCCGGCTGCTGGAGGAGTGCGCGCTGCTGCACCTCCTCGATCAGGCATTCCTCGGCCTCGACCGGCTGCCGACTCCGCTCGCGGCGACGGTCCGCTCCCGCGTCGGACTCACCACCGAGGCGGCGGAACTGCTGACCGGACCCGACGCGGCGACGGTCCGGGACCGCTGGCTGGTCCTCGCCCAACAGGACAGCGATGACGGCAAGTTGCTCACCCGCAGAATCTTTCTGCGGGGCGAGCGGACCGGTCGGATGGCGCTGCATCTCTCGTTCGGAGGCCCCCACCGCCCGCTGGACCTGGCCCTGCCGCCCGGTCTGGTCCTCGACGCGGACCTCGCCTACTACCCCGGCGCCCGCCCGCTGCGTGCGGCCCTGGGCGAGCGGCACGCCCCCACTGCCCCCGGGCCGGTGCCACCCGGCTGCGGCATCGATGCCGCCCTGACCGCGTACGGCGATGCGCTGCGCGATGACCCCTGGCTGGATTCCTGGCCGGTGGTGCTCACCGACGTCACGCCCATACCGGGCCGCGACGGGGCGAACTGGCAACTGGCCGATGCGGATGGCGAGTCGGCGCTGCCACTGGACCCGCGCTGTTCCGGCCGAGCCGGTCGGTGGCAGCTGGCCGCCATATCGGGCGGGGCGCCGGTCACGGTCTTCGGCGAATGCGGTCACCGCGGCTTTCTGCCGCTGACTGTCTGGGATCCCACTCCGGTGTCCCTGTGACCCGGCCCCCGGCTCCGCCCGCCGCGGCTCCCCGCCCTCCGCGCAAGCCGTCCATCACCGATGCCTGGAAGACCGGAAGAAGGGCACGACGAGCATGACGAGCACCACGAACATCATGCCCCCCACGAACATCACGCCCACCACACACGTCACGAGCAGCCCGAGCAGCGCCTCCACACCCCCCGCCGCCTCCTCCGGCCCGGTCGCCCCGGCCGACTGGTCCGCCCTCGTGAGTGCCGCGCTCCTCGGGACCGAGCGGCGGACCCCGCCGGTGGCGATGCGGTCCGGTCAGGGCAGCGCGGCCGCACTCCTGGACGCGGCCGCGGTGAGCACGGTGCGCCGGCGCGCCGAGCAGCGCCCCGCGCCGGCCGGCGAGCGGCCCGCCCCGGCCCCGGCCGATCCGCGGCCCCCGCTGCCGCCCGCGGCCCGCCGCCGGCTCTCCCTGCTGCTCGCCGACCGCGGCGGCGCCGGAGGCAGCAGCCGCCGCGGGACGGCCCCCGACCTCACCGAACTGCTCCCGCAGTGGCTGGCCGCCGCCGACGGATACGGCTACCGCGCCCCGGAGGCACTGCTTCCGGAGCTGCTCGACGCCGCCCGGGCCCGTACGGATCTGCGGGCCGCCGCGCTGGCGCTGGCGGGGCCGCGCGCCCTGTGGCTGGCGCGGCTCAACGACGAGTGGAAGTTCGCGCTCCGCGGGACCGGCGGCCCGGCCGGGCTCCCCCTCGGTGACGACCCCGAGGGCGTACGGCAGCAGTGGGAGGAGGGCCTGTTCGCGGAGCGGGTCGCCCTGTTGACCGCGCTGCGCCGGCACGACCCGCCGGCCGGCCTGGCGCTGCTGGCCACGACCTGGTCCACGGAACGGGCCGAGGACCGCCTGATGTTCCTCGACTCGCTGCGCGTGGACCTCTCGGCGGCGGATGAGCCCTTCCTCGAACGGGCACTGTCCGACCGCAGCCGCAATGTCCGCGCCACGGCCGCCGAGTTCCTCTCCACCCTCCCCGGCTCCGCGTTCGCGGCCCGTATGGCCGAGCGTGCGCACACCTGCATCGGCCCGGACCGTACGTCGGGCACCACGAGGATCGCGGTGGAGGCGCCGCACGAGTGCGACGCGGCGATGCAACGGGACGGCGTGGCACCCAAGCCGCCCTCCGGGAGGGGCGAACGGTCCTGGTGGCTGGGCCAGTTGGTGGAGGCGACGCCGCTGGACAGCTGGCGCGAGCGCTTCGCGGACCGGGCGCCGGCGGCGATCGTCGCGCTGCCGGTGGCGGACGACTGGCGGACGGAGCTGCACGACGCCTGGTGCCGGGCCGCGGTGCGCCAGCAGAACGCCGACTGGGCGCGGGCGCTGCTCGGCGCGCCGGGCGCACCGCCCCAGGCCGCCGAGGTCTCACCGGCCGGCTCGTCGCGGGACCTGACGAAGCTGCTGGCCGTGCTGCCCGGGGACGAACGGGCCCGGTGGGTCGCGGAGTTCATCGCGGCGCACGGCTTGTCGGACGCGTTCCGGATGCTCGGGGTGTGCGCGGTCCCCTGGGCGGAGCCGCTGGGCCGCGCCGTCGTGGACGCGCTGGACATCGCCCGGGACGCGGGCAGCTACCCCTGGAGCTTCAGCGGGGTGATGGGTCTGGCCGAGCGCTGTCTGGACCCGGCGGCCGCGGACCGTCTCGACATGCTCACCGCGGTCACGGACGAGCCGGAGGGCGCCTCACCGGGCTCCTGCGGCTACTGGTCCGAGGCCTTCCAACGGCTGGTCGGCACCCTGCGCCTGCGCGCCACGATGCGTGCCGAACTCACGCCGCCGCCCGCCGCCCCCGTGCCGGCCGGTGAATCCGCCCGGAGGACGCCGTGACCCGCCGCGCCCCGGCCGCCCCAGGGGGTGCCCGCGTGGTGGACGTGCCCGGCGCCGGCTCAGACCGCCAGCGAGCGGACGTTCGCCTGGACCCACTCCACGATCGAGGCGGTCGTCGCGCCCGGCGTGAAGATCTCCGCGACGCCCTGTGCCTTGAGCGGCGGGATGTCGGCCTCGGGGATGATGCCACCGCCGAAGACCTTGATGTCCGCCGCGTCGCGTTCCTCCAGGAGGGCGATGACCTTCGCGAAGAGGGTGTTGTGGGCGCCGGAGAGGATGGACAGCCCGATCGCGTCGGCGTCCTCCTGGATCGCGGTGTCGACGATCTGCTCCGGGGTCTGGTGCAGCCCGGTGTAGATCACCTCCATGCCGGCGTCCCGCAGCGCCCGCGCGATGACCTTGGCACCCCGGTCGTGCCCGTCCAGACCCGGCTTGGCCACCACCACACGGATCGGCCCCGACCTGCCCGCCGCGCCCTGGCTCCCCGCTTGCGCCCCGTCCTGCCGAGCCACACTCATCACTGCCTCCAAGCCATGCACGGCACTGTGGTGCCGCCGAGCCGACAATCGATCGCGCGACCGCGATCCGGCGGCCACGAGCGTGAACGAACGTTATCGCCAGCATCCCGTACCCAGCCGTTTCGTGACATCCGGGGAGGGGGAAATCACACCTGGGACACGTTCGCTATGCGCCGCGTTCCACGTGTCGTCACGCCAGGGACTTGTGGCGGAGCGCACGTGGGCCGGGCGCACGGGGAGCCGCAGTCGAACCACCGCGCCGCCGGGCGCGCATCAGGGCGGGCCGCGCCGCGGGCCCGCCGCCGCTGCGCATGGCTTCCCACGAGGGCATACGGGGGTCACGGTCGCCTCCCGCGTGCCGTTCGGGAGGTCGGCATGCAGGCCCTGCCCTTTCTCTCCGCACCCCTTCTGCTCGCGCGCCTGCTCGCCGCACCGCTCCAGTGCGCGCGCCGGCTCCCCACCCGCACCTCTCCCCTTCTGCTCCGCAGCACGGTCGTCGACCTGGCGGTGCTCGCCGCCCATGTACTGCTCTATCCGACCGGTATCTCCCAGGAACGCCCCGTGCCGTGCCCCGCACCGCCCCCGTCCGCCGAACCTCCCGACGGGCGTCCGACGGACGGGCGGCTGACACCGAAGGTCCCGCAGCCCGCCGTCGCTGCGCCCACGCTGCTGCCGACCGAGGGCCGTGCGCATCCGCCGGTCCTCCTGCTCCACGGCTTCATCGACAACCGTTCCGTCTTCGTCCTGCTGCGCCGCTCGCTGCAACGGCACGGCTGGTGCCATGTCGAGGCGCTCAACTACTCCCCGCTGACCTGCGATCTCCGTAAGGCCGCCGAGTTGCTCGGCCGTCATGTGGCGGACGTGTGCGCGCGGACCGGTCATCGCCGGGTGGACATCGTGGGCCACAGCCTCGGCGGGCTCATCGCCCGCTATTACGTCCAGCGGCTCGGCGGCGATGCCCGTGTCCGTACGGTGATCACGCTCGGCACTCCGCACTCCGGCACCCGTATCGCGCCCCTGATGTCGGCGCACCCGATCGTCCGGCAGATGCGGCCCGATTCCGAGGTGATCGCGGAGTTGTCGCTTCCGGCACCGAATTGCCGCACCCGATTCGTGGCCTTCTGGAGTGAGGCGGACCAAGTGATGATTCCGGCCACGACGGCCAGAATCGATCACCCGGATGTGATCGCCGAGAATGTGCATGTCGCCGGTGTCGGACACCTCGCCCTGCCGGTCAACGGCACCGTCGCCGCCGGCATACGCGCGGCGCTGACCTCGGCGGAGGAGGCAAAAGGGGCGGCGGACGCCATTTCGGTGGCCTGACCCGAGGCCGTACCCACGGCACCGACGGCCACCAACGACCTGCTCGCGGCCCGCTCGCGCCTCGTGCGACGCATCAGTGACGCTCCACGGGCGACACGATCTTGACGTGTTGCCGAACAAACCTCGAACGAGGCGCCAAGAGGGCGCATGGGACCGCCGAAAGGCGGCCAAATGCCCGGTCTGGCCGAACGCAAAACCAGTTGAAGATTGTCGCCATCGCAAACCGCCGGGTACAGTCGCCGCTAATTCTCCTGCTGCCGAGGCGAAAGAGAAGTTGGTGAACGACCGTCACCCATCGGAGGCTCAGCCTCCGACCGGCTCTGCTTCCGACGCCTCGTATGCGCACTATCCGGCCTACGACTCCTACGGGCAGCAGTCCTCGGCCGGCACCGCCCAATACGGCGACGGCGACCCGCTCTTCGGCTCGCTCCCCGGCTCGTACGAAACCGGCATGTACGACACCGGCACCTATGACACCGGGATGTACGACACCGGTGCATACGGCGCGGGGGTGTACGGGATGAGTGCGTACGGCACGGGCACCTTCCACACCGGCGCGTATGACGGCGGGGCCGCTCCGGCCGATGGCGGCCAGCCCGGCGATGCCTACGGCACCGGCGCGTACCCCACGATGCAGTGGGACACCGGTGGCTACGACACCGGCGCCTACGCCGTCGCCGACCCGCAGTCGGCCGCCGGGGGCTACGACCCGTACGCGCACACCGGCTACGAGCAGCCGGCGCACGACACCACCGGGTACTCCCCCTCGTCCGCGTACGACACATCCGGGTTCGAAGCCGCCGGATACGGGACGACCGCGTACGAAGCCACCTCTTACGGGTACGGCGGGTTCGACACCGGAAGCTTTTCCACCGGAGGTGTTGCCACCGGCGGCTGCGACACCGGCGGTTACGCGACCAGCAGTTACGACAGTGGCAGTTACGCCACCGGCGCCTACGAGACGGCCGAGACCTTCGAGAGCACCGGCGGCTTCGACGCCCTCGGCCGGCAGGCCACCGCGCTCCAGGAGACCGCGCTTCAGGAGACCGCGAGCTACGAGACCACGGCGATCTGGTCGACCACCGACCAGGGACTGATCGCCGGGATCCCGCCGCAGGCCGGCCCGCCCGCGGCCGAGACCGCCCACTGGGACGGCATCGCGTGGGACGAGACCGCCCCCTTCGACACCGCGTCCTTCCAGACCACACCCGCCGGGAGCGACCGGCACGGCAGCAGCCCGTACGAGTCCGACGGCTACGACACCGCACGGCACGGCGCGGACGGCAACTCCCCCGCCGGCCCCGGTGACGCCGAGGAGCACGGCGACCTGAGCGACGCCGCCGCCGTCGCGGACGCCATGACGCAGGCCATGCCGATCCCGGTCGCGGCCGACGCCCCCGCCGGCCGCCGGGCCGCCCAGCCGGACGCCGGGAAGGCCGTCCGCGGCCGGGGCCGGCGGCGCCCGGCGAAACGGTCGGCGCTGCTGACCGTCGCCGTCCCGTCGGTCGCCGCCTTGGGCGTCTGCGCCGTGGCCGCCGCGTCCGTCGCCCACTTCGGCGGGGACGACAAGGCGGAGGCGACCACGCAGGCCGCGCCCGACGCGGGGGCCGTCAAACCGGCCGCGGCCAACAGCAAGCTCGACACCCAGCTCGCCGGACTCAGCGCCAGCGCGGACGACTTCCGCGACCGGGCCAGCCGTACCCAGGAGCGGATCGACCTCAAGGAACGCCAGGCGCTGGACCGCAAGCGCAAGGCGGAGGCGGCGGCCCGCAAGGAGGCCATGCGCCCCAAGTTCGTGCTGCCGGTGACCCAGCACGGGCTGAGCGCCACCTTCGGCCAGGCCGGCGTCAACTGGATGTCCGTGCACACCGGAATCGACTTCCCGGTCAGTTACGGCACCCCGGTCATGTCCGCCACCGACGGCACCATCCGCACCCAGTGGAACTCCGCCTACGGCAACATGGCGATCGTGACGGCGCCCGACGGCACCGAGACGTGGTACTGCCATCTGAGCAGCACCAAGATCCGCTCCGGACAGGTCAAGGCCGGTGACCGGATTGCCTATTCGGGCAACTCCGGCAACTCCACCGGACCGCATCTGCACTTCGAGGTGCGCCCGGGCGGCGGGGCGGCGGTCGACCCGCAGCCGTGGCTGCGCAGCCACGGCCTCGACCCGAACTGACCGCCCCCCGTACGGCCTCCGTTACCGCTTCTGCCCCTACAGCTTCTCCACCGGCGCGTACCGCAGCAGCAGCCGCTTGGGCTTCTCGCCGCCGAAGTCGATGGTCGCCTCGGCGTTGTCGCCGCTGCCCTTGACGCCCACGACCGTGCCGAGCCCGAAGCTGTCGTGGGTGACGCGGTCGCCGATGGCCAGCGCGACCACCGGGCGGTCCTTCGTGCGGCGGGTGGCGAAGCCGCTCGGCCCCTTGTTGCGCGACGACGACAGGCCGGAGCCGAGGCCGCCGCCCGACAGCGCGCCCATCGACGCGGACGGTGTCGCCTGGCCGGTGCGCTTCCACTCGACGTACTCGCCCGGGATCTCCTCCAGGAACCGGGAGGGCGGGTTGTACGAGGGCTGGCCCCAGGCGCTGCGCATCGTCGAGCGGGTGACATAGAGGCGCTCGCGGGCGCGGGTGATGCCGACGTAGGCCAGCCGGCGCTCCTCCTCCAGCTCCTTGGTCTGGCCCAGCGCGCGCATGTGCGGAAAGACGCCGTCCTCCATGCCGGTCAGGAAGACCACCGGGAATTCCAGGCCCTTGGCGGTGTGCAGCGTCATGAGGGTGATGACGCCGCTGCCCTCCTCGTCCTCGTCCGGGATCTGGTCGGAGTCGGCGACCAGTGCGACCTGCTCCAGGAAGTCGGCGAGGGTGCCGGGGTTGTCTTCCCCGCGGTCCTGCTCGAATTCCAGGGCCACTGCGGCGAGTTCCTGGAGGTTCTCGATCCGGGTCTCGTCCTGCGGATCGGTGGAGGCCTGGAGCTCGGCGAGATAGCCCGTGCGCTCCAGGACCGCTTCCAGGACGGTGGCCGGGCCGGCGCCGGACTCGACGATGGTGCGCAGCTCCTCCATGAGGACGTTGAAGCGCTTGACGGCGTTGGCGGAGCGGGCCGCCATGCCGTACGCCTCGTCGACCCGGCGCAGGGCCTGCGGGAAGGTGATCTTCTCGCGGAGCGAGAGGGCGTCGATCATCGCCTCGGCACGGTCGCCGATGCCGCGCTTGGGGACGTTCAGGATACGGCGCAGCGGGACGGTGTCCTCGGGGTTGGCGAGCACCCGGAGATAGGCGAGGACGTCGCGGACCTCCTTGCGCTCGTAGAAGCGCACTCCGCCGACGACCTTGTAGGGCAGCCCGACCCGGATGAAGATCTCCTCGAAGACCCGGGACTGGGCGTTGGTGCGGTAGAAGACGGCGACATCGCCGGCCCTGGCGTCCCCGGCGTCCGTCAGGCGGTCGATCTCGTCGGCGACGAACTGCGCCTCGTCGTGCTCGGTGTCGGCGACGTAGCCGGTGATCCCGGGGCCGCTGCCGGCGTCCGTCCAGAGGTTCTTGGGGCGGCGGTTCTCGTTGCGCTCGATGACGGCGTTGGCGGCGGACAGGATCGTCTGCGAGGAGCGGTAGTTCTGCTCCAGCAGGATCGTGGTCGCGTCGGGGTAGTCCTCCTCGAACTGGAGGATGTTGCGGATGGTGGCGCCGCGGAAGGCGTAGATCGACTGGTCGGCGTCACCGACGACGCACAGCTCGGCCGCGGATTCGGCGGGGCCGACCAGCTCGCGGACGAGGGTGTACTGGGCGTGGTTGGTGTCCTGGTACTCGTCGACGAGGACGTGGCGGAAGCGGCGGCGGTAGTGGTCGGCGACGTCGGGGAAGGCCTGGAGCAGATGGACCGTCGTCATGATGATGTCGTCGAAGTCCAGGGCGTTGGCCTCGCGCAGCCGCGCCTGGTACATCGCGTACGCCTCGGCCAGCGTCTTCTCGAAACCATCGGATGCCGTCCCGGCGAAGGTCTCCTCGTCGATGAGCTCGTTCTTGAGGTTGGAGATCTTCGCGCTGAAGGACTTGGGCGGGTAGCGCTTGGGGTCCAGATCAAGATCACGGCAGACCAGGGCCATCAGGCGCTTGGAGTCGGCGGCGTCGTAGATCGAGAAGGACGAGGTGAAGCCCAGCTTCTTGGACTCGCGGCGCAGGATGCGGACGCAGGCGCTGTGGAAGGTGGAGACCCACATGGCGTTCGCCCGGGGGCCGACGAGCTCCTCGACGCGCTCCTTCATCTCGCCCGCGGCCTTGTTGGTGAAGGTGATCGCGAGGATCTGGCCGGGGTGGACATGGCGCTCGGCCAGCAGATGAGCGATGCGGTGGGTGAGCACCCGGGTCTTGCCGGAGCCGGCGCCGGCGACGATCAGCAGCGGGCCGCCGGTGTGCACCACGGCGGCCTTCTGCTCGTCGTTGAGCCCTTCGAGCAGCGTGGCGGGATCGACGGCGGGGCGGGCGGCGCCGTCGCGGTAGTACGTCTCCCGGGGGCCGGGCGCGTCGTATTTCCCGCCGAAGAGGTCGTCGGGGATCTCCTCGGGGGCCGGCTCGTGCTCGTCCTCGGGAGGCGGCGGGGGCTCCTCGCCCTTGTGGCCGAGGTCCGCCAGGAAGCTGTCGTCAAAGAGGCTGCTCATCGCCCACCGAGTCTAGGCCGCCGCACTGACAGCCCGCCGCGGAGTGCCGATTGTCGGCGGAATTCGGGGCTCGACGGCGGTGCGCAGATCAGCGTGCCGGGTCCGGGGCGGCCGGGCCGGCGCCTCGTCTACCCGAATCCGACATCTGCCACAACAACCCCCGGATCGCGTTCAGGTCACAAAAAGGTTTCGGGCATATCGAACATCAGCCTTCACAGGAGCCACACGAGTTGGCTAACGTCCTCGCTCAGGCGGCCCGCCTCCCCGCGTACGACAGCGTCCGCACGAGCCGCCGCGCCGAGTCCGGCCCTGCCCCACGGCACCCGGAGCCGGGGACCCACCAGCACCACCGGGGTGAATCGGTCCGTACGGCCGCCTCAGGCGGACGTCAGGACCGTAGGGCAAGCCTTCCGTCATCGACACCGCCCGAACCCGACAGCTAACCCGGTAGGCGGTCCACGGAAGGAGTTGCCGGCCTTGGCGTCCCATCGCAAGCCGCGCACCAGCGTCCTCGCCTCGCCCGGAGGCCGCCGCACGGCTGCCGGGCTCACCACCGCAGCCCTCGCGTCGGTCACCCTGCTCTCGCAGTCCGCCGACGCGGCTCCCCGAGCGCCCAAGCCCACCATCGAAGAGGTCAAGAAGAAGGTCGACGACCTCTACCACCAGGCCGAGCTGGCCACCGAGAAGTACAACGGGGCCAAGGAGCGCGCCGACGCACAGCGCCACACCGTCGACGGCCTGCTCGATGCCGCCGCCAAGCGCGCCGAGCAGATGAACCGCTCCCGGCACCAGCTGGGCATGTTCGCCTCGGCGCAGTACCGCACCGGCGGGATGAACCCGACGGCGCAGCTGATGCTCGCCAAGGACCCGCAGCAGTTCTTCGACCGCAGCCATCTCATGGAGCGGCTGACCAGCCGGGAGAAGCAGGCCGTCACCGACTACCAGGAGCAGGCGGCCGCCGCGGCGCGCCAGCGGGCCTCGGCGACCGACAGCCTGGAGCGTCTGCAGAAGTCCCAGGCCTCCCTCAAGGAGTCCAAGCGCTCCGTCCAGGACAAGCTGTCCGAGGCCCGTCAGCTGCTGTCCCGGCTGACCGCCCAGGAGAAGGCGCGGCTGGCCGAGCTGGAGCGCCAGAAGGAGGCGGCCGCCAAGCGCAAGGCCGAGGAAGAGGCGCGCAGGCAGCAGGAGCGCGAGCGCCAGCGGCAGCAGACGGGTGGTGGTTCGACGGGCGGCCAGACCGGTGGCAGCTCGACCGGCGACTCGTCCTCCACCAAGGCCGAGAAGGCGCTCGCGTTCGCCCGCGCCCAGATCGGCAAGCCGTACGTCTGGGGCGCCACCGGACCCAGCTCCTACGACTGCTCGGGGCTGACGCAGGCGGCGTGGAAGGCGGCCGGCGTCACGCTGCCGCGGACCACCTGGGACCAGGTCAAGGTCGGCCAGCGGGTGGCCACCAAGGATCTGCAACCCGGTGACCTGGTCTTCTTCTTCGACGACATCAGCCACGTCGGGATGTACATAGGCGGCGGCAAGATGATCCACGCCCCGCACCCGGGCGCCAGCGTCCGGGAGGAGTCGATCTACTACATGCCGATCTACGGGAGCGTCCGCCCGGGCTGAGGCCCGGCGCCCGATGCTCCCCCACCGAACCACCCCCCACGGCCACCCCCCACACGCCACCGCGCGGCCATCGCCTCCGGATCCGGAGTGCGAGGACCGCGCGGTGTGCTGTTTCGGGGCGGGGGCCCGCCGGCGCCCTTGGGGCGGTGGTCCGCTTGCGCCCTTGGGGCGGTGGTCCGCTTGCACCCTTGGGGGCGGTGGTCCGCTTGCGCCGCTCAGGTCCAGAGCACCGCGATGAAGATGTTGGCCACGGTCAGCGCCCCGACCGCGCCGAAGAGCGGCTTGGCGACCGTCTCCTCGTCCCGCTTGACGTAGACCAGCGCCAGGATCACCACCAGCACGGCCATCTTGATGCCGATCTTGATGGTGTTGACGTGGTGGCCCTCGGCCTGGTTGAGGCCGACCAGCGCGACGCCGGTGACCAGCATCGTCAGCGCGCCGTGCAGCATGGCCGGCACGAAGCGGGCGGTGCCCGCGCCCATCGCCTTCATCTGGGTCAGGAAGCCGCCGAGCAGGGCGGCGATGCCGATGATGTGCAGGCCGACGAAGAGATTGATTACTACGTCCATAGTGCGGGATCGTAGCCGCCGCATAGCACGGCCCCGCGGGCAGGGCGCCCACAATCGTCGCTTCGGTCATGCCGGACCGGTACCGGCCGTGCAGCCGCCGACGGCACGGTCATCCGCACACCGGCACCGGTCGAAAGCGAACAATGCCGGGCAAGTGGGCTCCCTGGCGCGACACCCAGGCTTAGCGTCCTCCTCCAGGCGGTCGACTCCCCGCCTTCGCCGGCCCCCCACCGGCGTCCTGTCGGCCGCCCCGCCGCGAGGTGCGGCGGCGGTTCGTGGCCCCCGTTACGGACCGCTGCCGGCCCCGCGGCTCGAAGGGAAGGAAGTGACGGCCACCGTGGCCTCGCACCGCAAGCCCAGGCAGCATCCGCTCGCCTCGCTGACCGGCGGCACACGCACCGCCCGTACCGCCGCCACGCTGGCACTCGCGGGTGCCGCCACCGCCACCGTCTTCGACGGCACCGGCCAGGCCGCATCCCCGCTCACCCCCGCCCAGGTCAAGGGCCGGATCAACGCGCTGTACCAGGAGGCAGAGGTGGCCACGCAGAACTACAACGGTGCGAAGGAAGCCGCCGGCACCGCACGCCAGGAGCTGAGCAGGCTGCAGGACGAGGCCGCCCGCCGGACCCGGAAGCTCAACGCCGCCCGCACCGAGCTGGGGGCCGTGGCCGCGAGCCAGTACCGCTCCGGCGGGGTGGACCCGACCGTACGACTGCTGCTGTCCGCGGACCCGCAGCGCTATCTGGACGGCGCCGCGGTGCTGGAGCGTGCGGGCAGTCATCAGGCGACCGCGGTGGCCGGTTACGCGCGCCGGCTCGGCAGCGTACGGCAGGTCCGGCAGCGGGCCGAGGAGACCGCGGAGCGGCTGGCGGCCACCGAGGCCACGCTGAAGAAGCACCGGGTCACGGTCGTCCACAAGCTGGACGCCGCCGAGCAGTTGCTGAACCGGCTGACCGCCGAGCAGCGGCAGCGGATGGCGGCACGGGACGGTGTCGGTACGGACGGTGTCGGTACGACCCGTACGGCACGTGCGGACCGGGGGGCGCGCGCGGACGGCCCCCTCGACGGGATCACCCACGGCCCAGGGGCCGCCGCGGACGCCGCCCCCAACCCCCGTGCCGCGCGGGCCGTTTCCTTCGCCTACGCCGCCCTGGGCAAGCCGTACGTCTGGGGCGCGACCGGACCCTCCGCGTACGACTGCTCGGGACTGACCCAGGCCGCCTGGAAGTCCGGCGGCGTCGCCCTGCCTCGGACCACCTACACCCAGATCAGCTCCGGACCGCGGATCGACCGGTCCCAACTCGCCCCCGGTGACCTGGTGTTCTTCTACTCCGGCATCAGCCATGTGGGGCTCTACATCGGGGGCGGCAAGATGATCCACGCACCGCACCCGGGGGCGCCTGTACGGATCGCGCCGATCGACCAGATGCCGTTCGCGGCGGCTACCCGGCCGGCTTAGGACGGGCCGGGGTGGGCCGGCCGGGACCGTCGGCGGCGGCCGTACCGGCTCAGGAGTGCCGGCGCCCGCCCGCCCGGTTCAGGTACCGACTCAGGTCCCGACTCAGGGGCTTGAGCGCGGGACCTGAACCGGGCGGAGGGCTCACGCCCGGAGGTACATCCCCAGCCAGCGGAAGATCTCCGGTACCTGATGGCGCCACACCACCATGGTGTGACCGCCCGCGTTCGCCGGGATCAGCTGGACGGTCACCGTCGTCGGACGCTTCGCGAGCTGGCGCAGACCGATGCCGGCCTGGTAGCCGTCGCCCGCCGCGCCCGACACGTACAGCGCGGACCGCGGCGGCTTCCCTGCCGCGTTGGCGGACTTCAGGATGTGCAGCGGATTGGACTCGATGCGCAGCTTGGGGTCCTTGCCGGCGAGTGAATCGCGTTCCAGCGCCGGGTCGTTGTAGCCGGACATGGCGACCCCGGCGCGGTAGCGGTCCGGGTGGGACAGCGCGAGCTTGGCGGCGCAGTGCGCGCCGGCCGAGTAGCCGGCCAGGGCCCAGGAGTCCGGCTTGTCGCCGGCCCGGAAGTTGTCGATGACCATCTTGCGTACGTCGACGGTCAGCCAGCTGTCGGCGTTGACCTGCCCGGGGACGTTGACGCATCCGGTGTCCGCGCCGGCGAGGAGATCGGTGCGCGGCGCCACCAGGATGGCCGGCTTGACCTGGCCGCTCTGCATCAGCGGCTGGAGCTGTTCGGCCACGTGGATCGAGCCGAACCAGGACTTCGCCGAGCCGGGGTAGCCGGGCAGCAGCTCGACCACCGGGAACTTCTTGTTCTTGTAGGCCGGGTCGTTGTACTGCGGCGGCAGCCAGACGTACACCTCGCCGACGACCCCGGATATCCGGCCCTTGAGGTCGGTCATCTGCACACCGGGGCCCACCTTGGGGTCGTCGGCCGGGCGGAACCGCTGTATCTGCTTGGGCTCGTTCTTGATCTGCTGGCCGCCCATGCCGTCGGGGCCGAGGTCCCGGGCCGCCGCGACATGGCTGTCGGTGCCGAGCAGATCGCCCCAGGTGTCGTAGAGGTTGTTGGCGTTGTTGACCAGGACGAAGACCACGGTGATGGCCGTGGCCTGGGCGAACAACAGCATCAACAGCCGTGCGAGGCCGCGCACCAGGGGCGGCCCGGCTATCCGCCCCCACAGGGCGAGCGGCAGCACAACGGCCACAATCAACAGCGTGATCGAGGTGAGAAAGAAGGGCGTGCCCGTCAGGCTCATCGGGTCTCGCTTCCAGGACAGCTACGCGAAGGATTGGGGATGGTTCCGGCCCCGCCTTCGGCAGTGAGCCTCTCCGCGCCGTTAGATGGCGATCCGCGTCGTCCTGGTTGCCCGTCTTTGGTGCTTCTTTACACCCCCGTCACACCCGCCTCCGTCGTCCGCCGCTCCTCGACTCCCGCGCCGGGCCCGCAGGTCAGACCAGTCGCCGGGCCGCCGCCCAGCGCGTCAGCTCATGGCGGTTGGAGAGCTGGAGCTTGCGCAGCACCGCGGAGACATGGGACTCGACCGTCTTCACGGAGATGAACAGCTGCTTGGCGATCTCCTTGTACGCATAGCCGCGGGCGATCAGCCGGAGGACCTCCCGCTCGCGCTGGGTGAGGCGGTCGAGGTCCTCGTCGATCGGCGGGGCGTCCGTCGAGGCGAAGGCGTCCAGGACGAAGCCGGCCAGCCGCGGCGAGAAGACCGCGTCGCCGTCGGCGACCCGGAAGATCGCGTCGACCAGGTCCGTGCCCGTGATCGTTTTGGTGACGTAGCCGCGGGCGCCGCCGCGGATGACGCCGATGACGTCCTCGGCCGCGTCGGAGACGGAGAGCGCGAGGAAGCGGACCGGGCGCTCGGCGTCGGCCATCATCGCGGCGCTGCGGCGCAGCACCTCGACGCCGCCGCCCCCGGGGAGGTGGACGTCCAGGAGGACGACCTCGGGGCGGGTGGTGGTGATGACCGTGACCGCCTGGTCGACATCGGCGGCCTCGCCGACCACCTCGACGCCGGTGCGCCCCGTCTCGCCGATCTCGGCCTGCACGCCGGTACGGAACATCCGGTGGTCGTCGACCAGCACGACCCGTACGGTCCGGTCCCCGGCCGCCCCGCCGGCGGCCACGTCCTGCTGTGCGCCCTCGCTGGTCATCTCTTCCGCCCGTCCTTCGGTGTCTGCCCCGTCATCATCCCGTGCGCCGGCCCGCGGTGTCGCCACCGGCCGCCCGCGGCCCGGCGCCGTCATGCGTCGTGCTCCTGCGCCGCGCGTTCCATTTCCAGCTCGACGACGGTGCCGCCCTCGGGAGCGGAGCGCAGCCGGGCCGTCCCGCCGTTGCGCTCCATCCGTCCGATGATGGACTCCCGTACGCCCATCCGGTCCTCGGGGACCGCGTCCAGGTCGAATCCGGGGCCGCGGTCGCGCACCGAGACGAAGACCGTGCGGCCCTCCACCTCGGCGAACACCTGCACCGCGCCGCCCTCGCCACCGTACTTGGCGGCATTGACCATCGCCTCGCGTGCGGCCTGCATCTGGGCGCCGAGCGCCTCGTCCAGCGGGCAGTCACCGACGACCACGACCTCGATGGGGACGCCGTGGTGGTCCTCGACCTCGGCCGCCGCCTTGCGGACCGCCTCCGCCACGGTGGCCGGCTCCTCGTCCTCCTCCTTGCCGCGGCCCTCGGGCTTGTAGAGCCAGGCGCGCAGTTCGCGCTCCTGGGCACGGGCCAGCCGCGCCACCTCCCGGGGGGCGTCGGCGTTGCGCTGGATCAGGGTGAGGGTGTGCAGGACCGAGTCATGGACATGGGCGGCCACTTCGGCCCGCTCCTGGGCACGGATGCGCATCAGCCGCTCCTCGGAGAGGTCCTGGGTCATCCGGACGAGATAGGGGCCCGCCAGCAGGGCGATGCCGACGACGACGGCGAGGGCGGCCTGCAGCACCGAGCCGAGATGGCGCACCGATCCCTGCAGCACGACGATGATGGTCACCCCGACGCAGACCAGCAGTACACCGGCCGCGCCACGCAGCACGGGCAGCACGCCCTTGCGGCGGCCCAGCTCCAGCCACTGGGCGCGCCGGGAGTTGTCCGCCTGACGCCACACCAGGGCGACACCGGCGCCGATCAGCAGCACCGGCCAGACATAGCCGTCGGCCCGGCCCAGCTGGAACCGGGAGGCGACGATCGAGGCACCGATGAGCAGTGCGATCAGCGCGAAGACCTGGCCCCGGTCGGGCTTGTGCCGCGGCAGGCGGCGCTTCCCGTCGGCCGCGGCGGGGTGCCGGTGCTCCACGCCGCCGACGCCCAGCGGGACGAAGAACCAGAACGCGGCATACAGCAGGGCGCCCATGCCGTCGGCCATGAACAGGGCCACGAACACGATCCGCACCCAGGAGACCGGCAGCCCGAGATGCCCCGCCAGGCCGCGCGCGACACCGCCGAGCAGCCGCCCGTCGGCGCTGCGGTACAGCTTCCGCACGGGCGGGTCATCCGGGTCCGGCGCCGGGGCGTAGCCCGTCTCGGCACGGGGTGGGGCGGTGGTCATGTCCCCGATGGTCACACGACGCCGCGGCACGAGGCATCAGGGACGACCCTGAAGCCGTCCCTGAACTTTCACCAGGTGGTACCGGACGGGCGGGGAGCCGGACCGGGGCCAGGTCTTCGCGCTGATCGCACTGCTCATCGGTGCCTCGATCGTCG